>JBFZEN010000478.1:0-3186 GCA_041306805.1 bacterium | reverse complement strand
ATCGGGGTATCGGGCGTGTTCAAGGCCTACATGTCAGACATCAATGAAATTCAGACATACCTCTCGAATGACCTCACCCCCAAGGGGATCACCGCGATTACGCCAATCACCGAGAGGGTCGTACGGGATGGCGAAGGTCTGAAGACGGCTGTGAGCCGCGTGCAAGCCGCTATCGATAGCGCCAAGGTCGAAATGTCCCAACAGTAGGAAAAAAGGGAATTCCCGGTTGAAAATACCCGTGGCCGAGTGGCATGTCGCGTCTGCCTGCGGTGGTCAGCGGCCACGACCTGGGCGGACTTTTCCATGTTCTGCCGGTGATCGCCATCGCGGTGATGCGGGTCATGGTCATTCAAGGAAGTAAACCCGCATCGCCATTTGGTCGTGCCCTACTTTAATAAAGGAGATTGCCCCATGAAGCCGGTCATGTTTATCGGAATTGTTCTCATCGTCCTCGGCGCCCTGGTTTTTATCTATCAGGGCATCTCGTTCACTTCGCATGAGAGGATCATTGACATCGGACCCATCCAGGCATCCGCCGACATCAAGAAGACCATTCCGTTGCCGCCTCTGCTGGGCGGATTGATGCTGGCCGGCGGAATGGTAATGGTCATCGCGGGGCGCAAAAAGTCCTAGTATTCCAGCGTGGTCTGTTATTGGAAAAGCCGCAATCAGTTATGGTCGGGTTCGACGATGACCGGCAACCGCTGAGAGAGGCCGTCCGCTTCGCAGGACCAATCCATTGTATATTGAGAAATTGAAGGTGCTAAAGCAACTGCGTTCCGCTTCGCAGGACGGCTTTTTGCTCAGGCCTCGCCATGGTTGCATGGCGGCGGGGACGGCGGTATGATGGTTGGGAATTTTGAGAAGCGAGAGATGAAAATCCGCTTATCAGCGGGTTTTTCCATTTCGACAGGAGGAAAACCAAAATATGAAGTTCTCCCGGGATTCGCGAAATTTTTATTGCTAAAATACTCTATTTTTACTACATTTATTTGAAATGCTGTATCGGCATTACCAAATTGAATCATTATTTTAATCGTGTAAATATTCGGGTTTCCCTGTTGAAAATGGACTCTCGCGGGCGATCCAGGAGCAACCTTAAAGAGTTCTGCGTTATCGCATTTGCGGCAGCGGATGGGAGCGTTTTTCCATGTCAAAAATCCGGATTTTATTGATAGAAGACAACCGCCTGCTGCGGGAGGGCATCGCCTCCATGCTCAACGGCCAGGGCGATTTCGAGGTCGTTGCGCGGTCCGAAGACGGCGACGCGTTGAATCAGTTGAAGAAAGCGGGAAAAACCCCGAACGTCGTCCTCCTCGACCTGGGGCTGGAAAAGGAAAACAGCCTCAAATTGATGGCCCTGCTCAAGGAAGAACTGCCGGATGTGAAAGTCATCGCGATGGACATTCTTCCCGAACACGTCGACATTGTCGAGTTCGTGAAAGCGGGCGGGTGCGGCTTCATCATGAAAGACGCCATTCTGGCCGATTACGTCAAGACCATCAAGGCCGTCGCACAGGGAACCAAAGTGCTTCCGCCCTTCCTGACCAAGTCCCTTTTCACCCAAATCGTCGAATTCGCGGTTCAAAGCGGCAAAGGCATACCCGAAACCGCCATCCAGCTGACGAACCGCGAACGAGAAATCGTCGGACTGATTTCCGACGGTCTGAGCAACAAGGAAATCGCCGAACGCCTTCACATCGCCACCTACACCGTCAAAAGCCACGTCCACAACATTTTGGAAAAGCTGACGCTGAGCACCCGGCTGCAAATCGCGGCCTTCGCCCGCAATGAAGAATCCGGATGACCCGATCCGCGGTCCGGCCGTCAGTCACTCCTTGAGAAGCGTCATCCCGCCATCTTTCCATCGGCATCTCCCGCATCCCGTCACTGCGGAACCATTCCACAAAACACCAAAATGGTTCCAGATCGTCCCAAAGGACTAGTCCCTTTTTCATCCCTTTGGGCTATTGGTTTTTATTCAGATTTTTATAAAATAAATTAAATGCCGGAGATGGAACCCGGCATTTTTCACGTGCATTGGACTGCCCCGTTGAAAGACAAACGTGTGATGGACGGCAAACAAATTTATTTCAGGCTGGATTGCTCCTCAGGAGAACAAGAACCCATCTGAAGGAAAAAATCATGAAGAAAAAAGAAGCCCCATTCCAGCGCAATGTCCTTCCCAAAGCGCCCACAAGCATCCAGGGGTTGGACGAAATCATGGGCGGGGGATTGCCGAAAGGCAGGCCGACGCTTGTGTCCGGCGGTGCGGGCTGCGGAAAAACCCTCTTTGCCATGGAGTTCATCGTTCGCGGCGCGACGCAGTATCATGAACCGGGCGTCTTTATCTCGTTCGAGGAAACCGAGAAAGAACTCGCGGCAAACGTGGCTTCGCTGGGTTTCGATTTGGAAAGCCTGATACGGCGCAAAAAAATCTGGATCGAGCACATTCACGTTGAACGGGGTGAAATAGGGCAGCGCGGTGAATACGATTTGGAGGGTTTGTTCGTCAGGATCCACCACGCGATTGAGAGCATCGGGGCCAAGCGTGTCGTGCTGGATACCCTGGAATCGCTCTTCTCAGACCAGTCCAATCCCTTGATCCTGCGCACCGAGCTGCGCCGGCTGCTGGACTGGCTGAAAAAGAAAGGGATCACGACCATTCTCACGGCTGAACGGGATGAAGGTTCACTGACGCGCCTGGGCATGGAAGAGTATGTCTCCGATTGCGTCATTCTGCTCGACCATCGCGTGAGCGATCAATCATCCATAAGACGGCTGCGTATCGTCAAATACCGCGGTTCCACGCACGGCACGAACGAGTATCCTTTCCTTATCGATGAAGACGGTTTTTCCGTTATGCCCGTCACCTCCCTGGGACTGAATTACTTTTCATCCAAAAAAAGAATTTCCTCCGGTATTCCGCGGCTTGACACGATGCTTTCAGGCAAAGGCTACTTTCGCTGCAGTACCGTGCTTGTTTCAGGCACCGCCGGAACCGGCAAAACGAGCATGGCCGCGCAATTTGTCGAAGCGGCATGCGAGAGAAAAGAACGCGTCCTCTTTTTTACCTTCGAAGAATCCCCCAGCCAGCTTATGCGCAACATGTGCTCCATCGGAATCAATCTGGAACCCTGGGTCAAAAAAGGATTGCTCCGGTTTCATGCCACGCGTCCCACACTC
>JBFZEN010000477.1:0-11325 GCA_041306805.1 bacterium | reverse complement strand
GTCGGTACGGCCGCTCCCGATTTCCGGCTGCCGCTGGCAAACGGAATCGGCGAAACCGCGCTGTCTGATTTCGTGAATAAAAAAATCGTCATCGTCCATTTCTGGAAATCCAGGTGAGCGGAATGCCGTGCGGAGTTTCCGCACCTGGCCGACATCCGCAAGTCGTTTTCCCGGGAACAGGTCGAAATCCTTTCCATCAACCCGATAGACCAGCGGGGAAAGGTGGATGCCGAGGGCCGCAAATACAAGCTCCCCTATGCGGTTTTGGCAGGCCGCGATTCCAGGGTGGCGGACGCCTACAAATTGGGCAGCCTGCCCTTTCTCGTCATCGTCGACGGCAGCGGCACCGTGGCCCTGTCGGTCCGGTTCGCCAAAAAGGAGGAAATCAGGAAGGTGCTGGAGGACTTGTTGAAGTAATCCGCCTCCGCGCAACTTTTTTTGGGAGGTCTATGTTTTCAATCACGCGTCCGCTTCTTTTCCTGTCCATTTATTTCCTGCTCGCACCGCTTGCCGCGGAGGAGAAATGGGTACCGTTCGGACCCGATGACGGATCTCTTGCATCGCGCGACGTTTCCTGTATACGCCTGGTGCAGGGTCTGAAGACAACCCTGTACGCTGGACTGGCCGGCAGCGGCATGGTCAAGGCCGAATGGAGCGGTTCCTTCAAGCCCGTCTGGACGCGCATTCCGATTTTTTACAGTTGTTATCAGATCAATGACATCCGCGGCGGGGCCGGTTCTCCACCCATGGTGTACGCCCTGGAAAGCGGTGGCTGAAGCAATTCGGGGCTCTATGCGAGTTCCACGGGCGGGTCCGCCTGGGTTCAATTGGATGCAACGATGGACAACGGGTATTGCCTGTTCACCTCTCCGGGCGATGCCGTGTGGAGCGTGTTGAATCCCGTCGGGGGAGGGGAACAGGACATCCCCATAGGATCGCTTTACCAGGGCGGCAGCTGGGACCATGATAGGGACGCTTCGACTCCGGCCGTCATGGCGGTTTTCAAAAATACGGAAAAAGCGCTGGTCTGGAACCGCACGGCCCTTTCCACACTGGCCGGAGAGGTTCTCTGCCTGGCCATGCATCCGCGCGATGAAAACACGCTTTTCGCGGGCGGTTGGGTGGCTTCCAACCCCGGGCGGTACGCGCGGATGATGGCGTTTTTCAAAAGCACGGATGCCGGCTCGACATGGACGGATATTTCCCCCGCTTCTTCCTACGGCCTTGTCCAGGCCGTGTGGATTGACCCCGATTCACCCGGGCATATTCTGCTCGGTTCCCATACCGGGGTGTGGAGCAGCACGGACGGCGGGATGTCGTGGGCGTCCCCTTCGGCCGGTTTCTCGGTGTTGGAGCTGGCCGACGACAGGCGGGCTTCCGGCAGGGTGTTTGCGGGAACCGAAGCCGGCGTCTATTTCACTTCGGACGGGGGAAAGCATTGGACGGCGCTGGACAGCGGATTTCCGGAAGCCATCATGCAGTGCATGGACATGGACACCGTGAACCGCGTTCTGTATGCCGGGACCTATAATTGTGGGATTGTCCGCCTCGTTCTCGAAACGCGGGTGGAAGACGATTTTACCCCGGGGGCCGGGATTTCCGGCTTTGCACTGCATCCGAATCATCCCAATCCCTTCAATTCCGCCACGCAAATTACCTATACCTCAGGCCGGACGGGAAAGGTGCGGTTGACCGTCCACGACGTAAAAGGACGGCTGATTAAAATTCTTGTCAATACCCATGAAGGCCCGGGTGAAAAGACCGTTTTCTGGCATGGAGAGGGCGAGAATGGAATGCGCTTGCCGAGCGGGATATATTTATTAAGATTGACGACAGATGAAGGTTTTCTGACGAGAAAAGCCGTTCTGGCACAGTAAAATAAATTAAAGACAGGTGTTCTTGCGGCGGCGCTTGGGAATAGGCGCCGTTTTTTATCCGAAACAGCCGCCTGAAACCTCTTGACATTCAGGCGGTGTTTTTGTATCTTTCATGATTATCAATAGGATAACGCATGTTCCAATTATCCGGTTTGGATTCGAAATGAAGTATCTATCCGTCATTTTTATCTTTATCCTGTCCGTTTTTACCCGTTGCACGGTAAAAAATCCGGCAATCGGGGAATTTGCGTCAATCAAGATCAGCCGGTTTTCCGTAGCCGATACTCTTTTTCTCGAATCCGTTCCCGGAAATTCCATTTCGGTCCTGGTCGCAGATCCGCGGGGACAGGAGGACGTTCGCCGGGTTTCGTGCTTTGTATTTTCGGATTTGTCTGTTTCCGTGCTTGAACTCAAGGATGAAGGCAATAACGGAGACGTCATTGCCAAGGACGGCGTTTTTTCAGGACTCCTGACAAAAACCTCGTTCGGTTCCCTGCCGGGCGGATACAGGATCGTCGCCGTGGCCGAGGATGAGGGCGGAAACCTCAGCGATTCGCTGGACGCGCACGTGGTCGTGATTCCGGGCCGCCGGAACGGCAGTCCAGTGATCTCCGATCCCGTCGCCCCGGATACGGTGAGAACGGACGCGGCGGTTTCCGTTTTTTTCAGCGTCCGGATCTTTGATCCGGACGGCGCCGGCGACATCCGAGAGGTTCTGCTGAATTTCCAGCCGTCATGGATACCGGGCCTTGTCGATCCCGTCGCCCTGCGCGACGACGGAACGGGAGGCGACGTCCTGGCCGGCGACGGCATCTATTCGATTGCAGCCGATCTGCGGAGTTCAGCGACCTCGGCCGGGACATACCTGGCCCGGTTCGAAGCGCGGGATTCGAAAGGGGAAAAGAGCAACCCGCTTGTGGTGACCACCACGGTAGCCGGCGTGAACAATCCGCCCGTGCTGTCCGATCTCACCGCCCCCGGGACCGTGTCGAGGCAATCTTCACTGCCCATGCTTCTCAGCGTGCGCGTCGCGGATCCGCAGGGACTGGTTGACATCAAACGCGTGTACTTCAACACCACCAAGCCCGACGGCACTCCCTCTTCGGGGAATCCGTTTCTCATGTACGACGACGGCGCGTCCGGCCCGCACGGCGACCTGACGGCGGGCGACGGCGTCTATTCTCTTGAAATCCACATCACGCCACAGAACGCGCTCGGCTTATACCGGTTCGAATTCTTCGCCGAGGACATGTCCGGAGCGCAGGCCGAATCGCTCGTGCAACTGATCACAGTGGAAGATATCCAGTGAAAACCGGACGAATCATGAATGCCATCCAGAAATTCATTCTGGTTTTTCTGCTCCCGGTGCCGTTGTTCCCGGCCCATACACTCAAACCCGTTCATTTCCTGTTCGATGCGAAGTCCAATTCATCCGTCACGGGCAACGGCGTGATCGATCTGAAGGCGGTTGATTCCGGCATCTGGGCGGCGACGGGTGGGGGTATCTCGCACACAACCGACGGGGGCATGTCCTGGAAAAATATCGCACGCGCGAATGGCCTGGGGTACGGGGGCCTTTCGGCCCTCGATATCCGGGACGGCGTGATCTGGGCGGCCACGGGTTTTGACTCGCTCACTTCAGCCGACACGACGCCTCTCGATGCCGGCGGCGGCGTGGGATATTCCACGAACGGCGGGGACACCTGGACCTGGTTTACCCAGCCCGTGGATTCGCGGGATGAAACCGCCTACAAACCGACCACCACCAACGTCCAGAACATTACGTATGATCTGGCACTGACGGGCGAGGGCGTGTGGATAGCCAGTTTCGGAGGCGGCCTGCGGCGTTCCACGGACAGCGGACGGACATGGCGGGTGGTGACCGTGGACGGCCTTCCCTTCGACGCCTACGGACGTCTGACGCACAGGGTTTTTTCAGTCCATTTCGACGGCCGGTCGCTCTGGGCCGGAACCGCTGGCGGCGTGCACAAGTCCACGGACGGCGGCGGCACATGGATCACCTACAGCCATCAGAACCAGCAGCCCGGAATATCCGGCAATTTCGTCGTGGCCATCGCCACGCAGAACATCGAGAACAGAAGCGTGGTCTGGGCGGCCACGTGGGAGACCACGATCGAATCGAATGACAGCACCGAATTCAAGGCCGTGTCCTTTTCGGAAGACGGGGGCATGACCTGGGCCACGGCGCTCAAGGGCGAATCGGTGCACAATTTCGCCTTCGACGGATCCGACGTCTACGCGGCTTCCGACAACGGCCTTTTCAAGTCCGTCGACGGGGGCGACACATGGGCCGTGTTCCCGCCCATTGTGGATCAATTGAACGGCATCACGGTGTACTCGCAAAACGTGAACTGCGCCGCCGCGGACGGGGACCGCGCGTTGTGGGTGGGCACGGACGACGGCCTCGCCGTGACAGCCGACGGGGGCACATGGCGCGTTTTCAGGGCCTTCCGCCCGACGGGAAACGCGGGCGAGCCCATGACCTACGCCTATCCGAATCCGTTTTCACCCCTCCGCCACAACCTGGCCGGCGGGGATGGTCATGTCCGTTTTCAGTATCATACCACGCACCCGGCACGCGTCACCGTGCGTATCTTTGATTTCGGCATGAATTTGGTGAGCACGGCGGTCCGGGGCAAAGACATTCCGTCACCCGGCGATCATGCCGAAGTCTGGAACGGGAAAAACGACGTGGGGGACATGGTGGCCAACGGAGTGTATTTCTATCAATTGGAAATAGAGGGGAAAGGGACGCATTGGGGGAAGGTGATGGTCGTCAATTAAAATAACGATGCTGGGTGTTGGATACCTGGTACTTGGTGATGAAAGACATGATAAAATCAAAAATCAAATATCAAACATCAAAATGATATATCAAATAACGAAAAATGTGTAAAATGATTTTGAATTTCAATTTCCTTTTTGATATTTGATTTTTAATATTTGATATTTTGAATGGATATTCGATTGAAAGCGCAAAAAATAAAAATTCCATTATTTTTTATAATCGCTCTGTCCGCCAATGTTTTTTCAGATGACGTGGGACGCGGCGGCTACGCGGGTTCCTTTCTGCGCATGGGCCTCGGGGCCGGGGGCATGGCCATGGGCGGCGGATCGGTTTCACTTCCGCATGGCGGATGCACGGCCTATTACAACCCCGCGGCTCTGGTGTACCTCGACCGCCGCTGGGTTTCATTGACTGCCAACGCCATGGCGCTCGACAGGAAAATGCTGCACGCCGGATACGCGCAGTCCATCTCGGCCAAGTCGCACGCCGCCCAAAGCGGGCTCATCCGTGGAGGATTTTCCGTCGGCTGGATCTGCGCGGGGGTGGACGGGATAGACGGACGCGATTGGGACGGGCAACCCACGGGGATGCTGTCATCGTGGGAAAACGCCTTTTTCTTCTCCTTTGCCCTGAATCCGGCACCCGAAGTGGCTGTGGGGTTCAACGCCAAGGTGCTGTACGGCCGTTTCCCCAAAATCCGCGACGACGGCAAGGCCATGTCTTCCACCGGCTTCGGTTTTGACGCGGGAATCATGGTCCGTCCCCTGCCCGAATGGACCATCGGGCTCGTCGTGAGCGACCTGCGATCCAAATACACATGGGATTCCCAGAATTTGTACGAAAGGGGAACGCAAACCATCGACGCATTTCCCGCAGGCGTTCGCGCCGGCGTATCCTGGAAGGGCCTTTCGGAGAAATGGACCCTTTCATTCGACATCGAGAAAATCGATTACCGCCCGAAAACCTTTTCATTCGGATTGGAATACGAGGCCATGCGCCGGCTGTTTCTCAGGGGCGGTCTTTTCAGGAACCGGCCGACCTTCGGCTCAGGGCTCCGTTTCTCGAAATGGGGGAAGGAGTCGGCGCTCGATTACGCTCTCGTCACGGAATCCGCCGCGCCCCGAAGCACGCACGTTCTCACATGGTCCGTCGCATTCTAGTTTTTGATCGGAAGGAAGCATGGTTCACATTTCAGCCGTAAAGAAAAAATGGGTGCTCGTTTCCATGAGCCTGGTGCTCACACGGGCATTGACGGCCGGTACGGGGTTCAAGGCCCTCAGCCTCGGTTACGACGCGCGTTCGGGCGCGATGGGCATGGCCGGGGCTGCACTGGCTGAAGGGGCTCCGGCCCTTTTCTGGAATCCCGCGGGGTTGATGAACCGCGGCGGCGGAGACGCGATTTTCTCGATGAACCGCTGGATCTTCGATGTCAAGAGCGGTTCCTTCGCGGCGGCATGGACGGGGAAGGAGAGGGGATTCGGATTGCACATTCATTACGCCGACGCCGGCGGCATTGAAAACCGTATCGTTCCTTCGCCCGACCCCATCGGCACCTTTTCATGGAACGCGTTCGACGCGGGATTGTCGCTGGCCGTCCGGAGGGGGATGTGGTCGGCGGGTTTGACCGCCAAGGTACTCTATGAAAAATTGTATGTCGACGACGCCTGGGGTTTTGCGGCAGACATCGGGGTGCAGATCAGGCTGCGCGAAGACGGGCTGCGCCTCGGCGCGGTCCTGTCGAATGCGGGAAAAATGTCGAAGATGAAATCAGAGGAGTCGGACCTGCCGTTGACTGCCGCCATCGGAGCCTTCTATCCCTTCCGCATCGGAAAGGTCGAATGCGCCCCTTCCTTGAACGCCGTTATTGAAAAGGACGAGCCGTTCCGCCTGCAGGGCGGAATCGAATGCGGGCTGTTCCATGTCCTGTCTCTCCGGTCGGGCTTCATGACGGGTTACGACAACCGGATGCTCACGTACGGCGCGGGCATTGTCTGGAGGGAGTACCGGCTCGATTACGCGTGGATGCCTTTCGGGGATGGATTGGGCGACTCGCAGCGTCTGACTTTCGGAATCACCTGGTAAAGCCCCTTCAACGGCTGGGAGGTCGCATGGCGAAATACCAAATTGCGTTGCTGCCGGGAGACGGAATTGGGAATGACGTGATGGATGCCGCGCGCGTGATTCTCGATAAGGTCGGATTGGATGCGGAATACCGGTACGGCGACATCGGCTGGGAATTCTGGAAGAGGGAAGGGGATCCCCTGCCCCAGCGGACGATACAGCTGTTGAAGGAAACCAAGTGCTGCCTGTTCGGCGCGATCACTTCCAAACCCAAGGAGGAGGCCGATCAGGAACTGGCGGACGAGTTCAAGGAAAAAGGGTACGCCTACGCCAGCCCCATCGTCCGGTTGAGGCAGGAGTTCGGATTGAGAACGAACCTCAGGCCGTGCAAGGCATTCGCGGGAAATCCACTGAACTACCAGGACGATATCGACCTGGTGGTTTTCAGGGAGAACACCGAATGCCTGTACTCCGGCGTTGAGTTTTATCCCCTGCCGAAGGAATTGAAGCATGTGCTCCTCAAACTGAACAAGGCCATGAAGCGGTTTGAAGCCGTTCCCGAGAGCGAGATCGCGCTGTCCTGCCGGATCATCACAAAAATGGCGAGCCGGGCCATCGTCCGCGACGCCTTCGAGCACGCCAGGACGTTCGGGTACCACCACGTGACCGTGGTTGAAAAGCCGAACGTCATCCGCGAAACGTCCGGATTGTTCATTCGCGAGGCGAGGGACGTGGCCAGGGAATACAAGGACATCGAATTGCGCGAGGCGAACATCGACGCCGTGTGCATGTGGCTGCTGAAAAATCCCCTCGATTTCGGAGTGATCGCCACCAGCAACCTCTTCGGCGACATTCTGTCGGACCTTTGCGCCCAGCTGGTCGGTGGACTGGGATTCGCTTCCAGCGGCAACATCGGCGACCGGTACGCCTTGTTCGAGCCGACGCATGGATCGGCGCCAAAATACGCGGGGCAGAACAAAGTCAATCCTGTGGCCATGATATTGTCCGTCAGGCTTATGCTCGACTGGTTGAAGGAAAAGGACAAGGCGGCCGCCGTCGAAAAGGCCGTGGCCAAGGTGATCCAGGACGGCAAGGTGCGCACCTACGACATGGGCGGAACGGGAACGACGGTCGAAATGGCCAAGGCCGTGGCCGCGGCGTTGTAACCCCTCCAACCCGCCTCTCCCGCCGCTCCGAACCGGGCCGTTTCCTGATTCGGGCATCGAAGGCTTGACAGGAAAAAATGAAGGAAGACCAGTTGCCATGAGACGCATCCGATTCGCCATAGGAATACACAACCATCAGCCGGTGGGCAATTTTGATTTTGTGTTCGAGGAAGCCTACCGCAGGGCATACCTCCCGTTTCTCGAGCGCCTCGAAAGACATCCGAAGATCAGGCTGGCCATGCATTATTCGGGCATTCTTTTCGAGTGGCTCTCGGAACACCATCCGGAATACGTCGTGAAGTTGACATCGCTTGTCAAGCGGAACCAGGTGGAGATGATGACGGGCGGATATTACGAGCCCATTTTATCCATGATACCCGAGAACGACAGGCAGGGACAAATCGCCAAGCTGACACAATTCGTCCGGAAACAGACGGGGGACGATCCATCGGGCTTGTGGTGCGCTGAACGCGTCTGGGAGCCCCAGCTGGCGCAAACCATTCGCCGGGCGGGGTGCAGCTACACCGTGCTCGACGATTCGCATTTCAAGTATTCCGGCATGGAAGAAGACGAACTCATCGGCTACTTCACGACCGAGGAAATGGGCGACACCCTGGCGCTTTTTCCCATTTCCGAGAAACTGCGCTACACCATTCCGTTCCAGGATCCCGAAGCCACCATCGAAATCCTGTCCGAACGGGCGGGGAAAGACGGCGGACGTCTTGCGGTATTCGCCGACGACGGCGAGAAATTCGGAAACTGGCCCGATACCTACGACCATGTATACACCAAGGGATGGCTTGAACGGTTTTTCTCGGCCCTGGAGGACAATCTGGAATGGATCCAGCCGGTGCTGTTCCGCGAGGCGCTTGAACAGCTCCCCCCCGTGGGCCGCGTCTATCAGCCGACCGCCTCGTACCGTGAAATGATGCACAGGACCCTCAGAACCAAGGCCTACCACGAATACGATGACTTCGAAAAAGCGCTGAAATCGAGCGGTTTGTTCGACCGGTACAAGACCTTCGTCCGGGGGGGATTCTGGCGGAATTTTCTGGCCAAGTATCCCGAGTCGAACGGAATGCAGAAAAAAATGCTGAGGGTGAGCCGGGCCGTATGGGCCGCGCGTGACAGCGTGACCAGGCCCGTCTTCAACAAGGCGCTTGACCACCTATGGGCGGGCCAGTGCAACTGTCCCTACTGGCACGGCGTATTCGGAGGGCTTTATCTGCCGCACCTGCGCCACGCCACTTTCGACCATCTGGTTCAGGCCGAGCGCGTCCTCCAGAAAGCCGTGCACGCGGACAAACCATGGGCCGCGTGCGCCACCGACGATTTCGACGGCGACGGCCTTCCCGAAATTCTCATGGAAACGGACAGCCTCAACCTGTATGCAACGCCCACGGGGGGAAGGCTTTTCGAAATGGACGTGCCCGCGCTGGGCGTCAATCTCCTGAACGTGATGACCAGGCGCGAAGAGGGTTACCACCGCACACTGCTTGAAATGCACGACCATGCCCAGGAACAGCCCCGGGAAGGCGCCCGAAGCATTCATGACCAGGTCAAGGTCAAGGAATCGGGGCTCGAACGATATCTCGTCCGCGACTGGTACGCGCGCGGCGGATGGATCGACCACTTCCTTTCCGGCGAAACCACACTCGACGATTTCGTCCGGTGCCGGTACAAGGAGGAAGGCGATTTCGTCAACCAGCCCTATGGGCATACCGTTTCAAAGAAAGGCCAGACGTTGTCGCTGTCTCTCGTTCGGCAGGGTCATGTCTGGCGGAACGGAAATCCGAATTCGATCCGAATTGAAAAAACCGTCACGCTCAGGGCGGGAGCTCCGCGATACGACATTCGCTATAACCTTAAAAACGAATCAGAAGGGGCGCTTGACCTTTGGTTCGGCGTTGAAAACGCGTTCGCTTTCCTCTCGGGCCGCGATCCCCGGAGTTTTTATTCGATTCCCGGGGTTCTGCTGGAAAACGCCGAGCTGGCAGGCACGGGCGGCGTGGACCGGGTGGATGAGGTGGGGCTGACAGACGGCCGCCTCGGTTTTTTCGTCCGAATGGCCACGGACCGATCCGCCGGATTGTGGCGGTTTCCCATCGAGACCGTGTCGATGTCCGAGGCCGGTTTCGAACGCGTCTATCAGGGGTCCGTCGTGCTGCTGCACTGGAAGGTGCGCCTCGAAGCCGCCGGTGAATGGGGAGTCACTCTGTCCGTTGAAGCGTCGAAAATCAAACCGGTGAACGGCCTGCGCACCGTCAAAAAAGTCGATCTGCCGTGAAGCCGAAGACCGGCCTGCCTCTGCACAACCGGATTTTCCTCGGAATGGCGCTCGGCATCGCGGGCGGAATCGGGTTGAGGCTTTCGGGCCTTTCCCCGGAACGCGTCCATGCGGCGGCGCGCTGGGTGAAACCGGTAGGCGACGTGTTCATGCGTTTCCTGTTCATGACCGTCATTCCCATCGCGGTTTCTGCGCTTGCGTTGGGCGTGGCTGAAATCGGGGATCTGCGGCGGATCGGAAGAATGGGGCTGCGGACGCTTTTATTCACGGTTCTGGTATCTTCCGTGGCCGTGTTCATCGGTGTCGGCCTGGTGAACGGCCTGCAGCCGGGTTTGAGCCTTTCCGCCGAAAACAGAAGGCTTCTGCTTGAACGGTTCCCCCTGCCGGCCTCCGCCACCCTTTCAGCCGGTTCCGGAATTCTCGAAACCCTCGTGAAAATCGTGCCCAAAAATCCGTTCGAAGACATGGTCCGCGCTTTCGACCCTTCCTACGACGGCGGCGGTATTCTCGCCGTGATCTTTTTCGCGCTGGTCCTGGGAATCGCGCTCGCCTCGTGCCCTCCTGAGAAAACAAAGTCGTTCAAGGCCGCGCTCGAAGGGCTGTACGAAGTCATGATGCGCGTGATTTCGATGGGCATGCGGTTTGCTCCCATAGGCGTATTTGCCCTGCTCTTCTGCGCTTCCGCCACCATGGGTTTCGCCGTCGTGAATATTTTGTTCAAATACGTGGCCGTCGTTTTGGCGGGACTGCTGCTGCACCTGTTTGGCACCTATTCCGTGCTGCTCGCTTTTTTCGGAAGAATGCGTCCATCCGCTTTCTTTCGAAAAACCTCGGACGTCATGCTTGTCGCTTTTTCGACCAGTTCAAGCAACGCCACCCTGCCCACCACGCTCAGGGCCGCCTCTGAGGGGTTCAAACTGAAGCGGGAAGTCAGCCGCTTCGTCCTCACGCTCGGCGCCACCGCCAACCAGAACGGGACAGCCCTGTACGAAGGTGTGACCGTGCTGTTCCTCGCCCAATGCTTCGGCATTCCAATGTCATGGGCGCAACAGATTTTCATCGTCGCGCTTTGCGTGCTTGCCGGCGTGGGAACTGCAGGCGTGCCCGGCGGGTCGCTGCCGGCCG
>JBFZEN010000476.1:0-2487 GCA_041306805.1 bacterium | reverse complement strand
GCCGTATCGTTCGGGACCACCGGTTCAGGAACCACTCGTCTTCCTTCACCCTCGGCCACTGGCTGGAAGTGAGGGACGGCGAGGAAAAATACATCTTTCCGTTCCAGGAAATGTCGGACGCGATTTTCAACTCGTCGCTGCCTTACGAACTGGGCGTTTTGGGCCCCTTGGCGGCGCCCCTTCTGGAGAAGGTGGCCAAAACGGACCCGTCCTATCCCGAGGCCAGGCGCCTGCTTGAGTACCTGCACTTCTTCAGACCCGTGCCCAAAAGCGAGGTTCCGTCGAATTCGATTCTGAAGGAATTTATCGGGGGAAGCAGTTTCGAGTATTAAAAGGAATCACCACGGAGAAAACACGGAGACACACGGAAGAGAACTGATATGGTATTTCATCCGTGGTGATTTTTTTTAAATCCAATACCCCGCGGCCAGCAGAAAATCGGTCAGCAGCACGGCCAGAACGTTCAATCCCTGGGCCGTCGCCATCCTGTTGAAGTCGTCCCGGTGTTTCCATGCGATGGTTGCGGACGCGGACGCGATCGGAAGCGTGAGAAGCGCCAACCAGACCGCACCCGGGGCGCCGGCCGCCCGGGGCGCCGCCGCGATGAGGGTATAAACCGCAGCCATGCCTGAAGCATAGAGAACCGCGCTTTTTTTCTTCCCCAGAACGATCACCAGGTGTTTTCGCCCGCCGGCCCGGTCCGCTTCCGCATCCGGAAACTCGTTGAGAAAGAGAAGCTGGGCGGTCAGAATGCCCGGGGGAACGGACAGATACGCGGCTTCCCATGTCAAATCCTTCGTCATGGCGTAATAGGTTCCGGCCACAACGAAAGATCCCAAGGTCAATCCGCTGGCGCATTCCCCCACCATCCATCTGGCGAGATGGGACGTATAGAACCGCGCCGCCAGGCCTCCGGCGGCCATGAACGCGAATATCCACCATCCGCTATGAAGGCAGAAATAAAGGCCGACGGCGGCCGCCGCGGTCAAAAACACCGCGGCGGTATTGCGGACGGAGGCGGGTGACGTCGCTCCGGCCTGCAACTGCCCGCTGCCGCCGCTGAACGGCGTGCGCTGCGTTTTGGCGTCAATGCCGGTTTGGTGGTCTGACAGTTCGTTGAACAGGTTGGCGGAAGCGTGCGCGCAGACCACCCCCGCGGCCAGCAAAACCGCCTCGCCCGGATTCCAGAAACCGTGGCTCCGGGCCGCCGCCGCTCCGATCGATACCAGAACGACGGACAGAAGCAGGAAAGGCCCCCTGATCTGGAGGAACCACTTCACGGTGTCCCGTCCGTTTCGGGCAGCAGCACCACCTTCACCCTGTTCCTCATGTCGAACCAGCGCCGGGCGGCTTTTTGGACGGCTTTCGCGTTTGTCTTGCGGACGAAACCGGGAAATTCCAGGATGCCCCGGGGATCCTGCCCGTCGACGTAATGCTGCATCAGGCGTCCAATCCAGAATCCGTTTTCCTTCATGCTGATTTCGAATTCGCGGCGTTGCGCCTCCTGCACCTTTTGCATGATGCGGGCGGAAGGACCGCCTGTTTTCAGACTGTCGATCTGCGACAGGACGGCGCGCGCCAGCTCGTCGACGCGCCCGGGCGAGCAGCCGAAGGATACCGTAACGCCGTACTCGGGCCGGGGAATGCGTTTTACTCCCCCGCTCACGCTGACGCCGTAAGTTCCCCCCATGTCCTCGCGGATGACCTCGCGCAGCCTGATGTCCAGCGCGTCCGTCATGGAATTGAAGGCGGCGTTGTTTTTCGGGTTCCACTCATACGTTCCCGAGAAAACCAGAACGACGCGGGCCTTCGGCTCGATGCCCCTGCGCAGCGTTTTCTCGATGACGCCGCGCGGGTAGGTCATTCGGACGTCTTTCCATGTCTCGCCGCTTCCCGTCGATGGAAGCCCCCCCAGGTATGCCAGCACCATCGGCTTGATGTCTTCGGTATCGAACGCGCCGGCGAGGAAGAAGGTGAAACCGGACGCATCGGCGAATCGTTCCCTGTGTATCCGCAGCGAGGCGTCCAGATCCATTTCGTCAAGCATGGCCGCGGTCATGGGCCGCCCCCTGAAATGCCGGCAGGTCAGAACGGCCTGCAGCGTATCCGTCAGGGCCGACTCAGGCCTGAGCGACCGGTTCTGGATGGAGTCCTTCAGGCGCGACTGGTAGGCGCGGAAGGCCGCGGTGTCTTTTCTCGGCGACGCGAACTGCAGCCGGACCAGCTGGAACAGAATTTCCAGGTCCCGGGGAGAGGCATTGCCCGTCACGCCCTGAGACAATGCCGCGATGAACGGTGAAAGCCCGGCGATTTTTCCGGCCAGTTTTTTTTCGAGTTCGACGGCGCTGAACCCACCCCAGCCGCATTCCTCCAGCACCGTCTCGGCCGTGACGGCCGCCACATAGTCCGAATCGGGCACGATCGAATTCCCCCCGAACCGGAAGGCCCGGAACAGGACCTGGTCGTTCTTGAAGTCGGTGGGCTTCA
>JBFZEN010000475.1:0-14371 GCA_041306805.1 bacterium | reverse complement strand
CGACTTTTTCGGAAAGGTTTCAGACAAAACACTGAAGTCCGGAATCAATCTCGTGAATCCGCTTGCCAGGATCGTCAAATTTTCAATTAAAACGCAGGAAATCCAGGAAAGCATGGAAGTGCCCTCCAAGGAAGGGCTGAGCGTCAATGTCGGGCTCAGTGTGCTGTTCCACCTCGATCCGGAAAAAGCCGCCCAGATCTATAAAACCGTGGGTTCCGAATACACTCAAATCCTTCTGGTGCCGCAGATGCGGTCAGTGTCGCGGGGCGTTTCAGCCTCGTACGAGGCGAAAGCCCTTTACACATCGGTCAGGGAGTCTCTTTCAAAAATCATCAAGGAAGACCTCGACCTGGTCGTTGGGCCCAGGGGCATCGTCATCGAATCGACCCCCCTGCGCCACGTGGGCCTGCCTCCGGGGTTGACCCAGGCCATCGAGGAAAAGCTCCGCGCCGAGCAGGAAAGCCAGCGCATGCAGTTCGTGCTGCTCAAGGAAAAGCAGGAAGCCGAGCGGAAAAAGATCGAAGCCCAGGGCATTTCTGACTTTCAGAACATCGTGACGCGGGGCATCAGCGAGCCCCTGCTGCGCTGGAAGGGCATCGAAGCCACCGAAAAGCTGGCCAATTCAGCCAACACCAAAACCATCATCATCGGCGCCGGCAGGGACGGATTGCCTTTGATTATGGACACAAAGTAAAATTGGATATGTAGAAATCGGTTATCGGTACTGGGTGATGGGTAATCGGTAAGAGAAAAACAGCAGGTGGAAAAAGAGAGAGCTCAGATCAACAATCTCAGATCTCAGATCGTAAATCGTTAATCTCGAAGACCTCCGGTCTGAGATTTGATATTTCTATCCCTCACTGCCTAGAACCCAGTACCAAGTACCGATAACCGATTACCGATCACCCATCACCCATTTCCATTAAAACCGGTTCACCAGCCTCACATGCACTTTTCCCTTTAAAAACGTGTCGCCCTCGCCGAGGCCAAAATCGACGCCCACGATGCCGAGGCGCGTTTCAAGCCTGATGCCGAATCCATACCCGATCATGTCCGTCCGGACCAGGCCGGCTTCAGGCTCCCGGCGCTGGGCGATGCCGCCGTCGACGAAAACGAAAGCCCGCGAGTATCGGCTGAGAAGACGGCGGTACTCCGCATTGAACCAGGCGACGAGGCTGCCGCGGAAGGCGTCTTCCTGATATCCCCTCACCGTACCGGACCCGCCGAAACGCACCTGGTCGGACAGCGGAACGGCCGGATCACCGCTCCTGATTTCGGCTCCGTGGGCTCCAAGATAGAACACCTGCCTTCCCGACACCGGCAGGGCCGCCTCCATGCCGGCTCTGACGGTGCGGGTGAACACCGAGGACGCCAATCCCCGCCCCGCGACCAGAAAATCGGGACCGATGTTCCTCTTTTTACCCGTTGAAAATTCGGTGTGGTACCGCACGCCCTGCCTGGGATTGAGCGGTTCGTCAAGCGTGTTGTAGTCGAGCTGCGCCGAAAAAAACCACGCCCGGGTCTGGGCCAGGCCAAGAAGGGCGCTGCCCAGCGAATCGATCACGATTTCGCGCCGGCCCGTTTCAAGGGCGGCCGAAACGCCGTACCGGGCCAGGGGGGTAAACCGCACGGACAGCCGCCATTCCCGCTCCACGTAAAGCGTGTCGCGTATCTCCTGCAGGAACCTCAGGCCCGGATGGATGGGCCGGCCCAGAAGCCATGGTTCCTCGTATCCGAAACGCATGGCTTGCGAGTTGGCGTTTTTCTTTTCCCAGTACACGTCGAGCAGGCGGCCCGTGCCCATCAGGTTCCTGAAGCCGAACTCCAGCCTGCCCGTGACGGTCCCGTTCTCCCTGTCGCTCTGTGGCGGATTGTACCCGGCCACGGCGTCGAACGTGTTCGTGCCGCCGTCCTTGACGGGCAGAACCACTTCGGCCCCGTCTTCGGCGAAGCGGATTTCGGGATCAAAAACTTCCTCGAAGAATCCGAGGCGCGACAGGGCGTCGCGCGCCGACTCCACCTCTTTCCGCGAAAAGACAGCGCCCGGCTGCAGCCGGGCCTCGCGGAGAATGACGCGTTTCCGTGTCACCGTGTTGCCCCTGACGCCGATGGATTTCAGCCTGACCATCGGCCCGGGATCGGCAAACAGGCCGATGCGCAACCGGCTTTTCGCATCCATGGACAGGGAAGCCACCTGCACCGAGGCCAGGGGACGGCCGCCGTTTTCCAGCGCATCCAGAATCCTTTCAATGTCCTTTTCCAATACGGATTCGTCGAACACGTTTCCGGTCCGCGACGCCATAATCGGAAACAGTTTTCTTTCCCATTCCGGATCCAGGCCTTCCACCGTCCATTCTCCGATGCGCGCGGGTTCCCCCTCGTTCGCCCACAGGGTGACATTGGCCGAGCGTCCGTCCGGGGACGGCTCCGTCATGATGGAATCCACGCGGAAGGAAAAATAACCCCTCCGTCCGGCCCAGCGTCCGAGCGAATCACACTGCGGCCCCGGCCATCCCCCGGGCAGGGTGTCGTTCATCCCGAGCCCCATCACGGCTGCGGCGTCCTTCGGATCCAAAGCCTTCAATCCCCTGAATTCCAGCTTCTTCAGAACAGGACTTTGCTGCGCGTGCAGATGCAAAGCCGCTGCAAAGAGAACGCCGAGAAATATTTTTATTTCATATTTCATTTGTTTTTTTTATTTCAGATTTCAGATTAACGATCTCAGACCGAAGGCCTTCGATCTGAGATCTGACATCGTTAATCTGAAATCTGAGATCACCTATTTCTATTCTTATTCTCATTTCCGATGTACAATTTTCGATCGATGATCTCCGAAGCCCGAAGCACGATTTCCAATGCCCGTTCTTTAAAAGAACGCCCTCGCTTCGACCTGCATGGTCTGATACGATTTTTTCTGCCATGGTTCCCTTCTCAGATGGTACGACGCCGTGGCCATGACATGGCTGGCGACCCTGTACGTCAAGAGCAGATTTGTCCGCGCGGTATTCCCCGGCTGGTCTCCGTTGAACATCTCGTACGGCAGCGTCCTACCGGCCGGGGTCGAACGGATATTCCCGAATTCGACTTCCGCCCGCAGCTGCCCCTTTTCCCTGATGGCGTATGAAACGCGCGGCAGAACGAACACGGACGACGCGATGGAATGCGGCGAGGGGAACTTGTCCTCCGCCCTTCTGTATCTTCCCTTGAGAGCGAATTCGACCGTCTGCTTCGGGCGGTACGACAATTCGAACGAGACTCCATTCGACCCGATGTCGCGGCTCACGCCGTTTCCGGACCGGTAGGTCTTGCATTCCCGCCTGTTGTCGAATTCCCCTGACAGGCCCGCCTTGCCCGTGGGATTGCTCTTCACCAGAATGCTGCGCTCCAGGGCGTGCCGGACCAGGTTCTCCAGGAGCAGCTGATTGTTTTCCGAATCGTCTTTCTTCAGGCGCATACGGACAAACGCCTTGCCCCTGGGCACCGTGTACTCCACATCCTGCAGCATCGACAACAGACCCGTCACCACGGCGCCGTCGTTTCCCCAATCGGGACGCAGGGCCCTTGAATTCACCGTCCAGAAGCGGCGTTCCTTGTCACGCCTTTCGATGCGGACGAGCGACCGGCCGGCCAGCCGGCCGATATGCATTCCGGCTCCCTTCTTCTGCGGGAACAGGCGCGAAAACGAAGTCCGGACGTCCGCGGCCAATTTGAGGTCGTTGACGGGCAGAAAAGTGCCGGTTTGCAGGGTGCGGTAGATCAGGTCACCGTCCTCGTCGGGAACCAGCTCGCGCAGATCCGGATCATACCGGTAACTGCCGAGCCCCTGTCCGACGCGCAGGGTGTCTCTCACCATTTCCGAAACCTGGGTGGAGGAAAACTGGTAGTTCAGGTTGGCGTCCATGAAGCGGCGGAAAAGGGCGAAGCCGAACCGGATGTCGGCCAGGTCCGTCCTCTGATCCTCAACGGCGGGATCGGTATATTGACGGTCGCGGTGCGTGAAGACGGCGGATCCGTTCATTTCGGAACCGCGCAGGGCCAGTTCGGCCTTTTGCGTCCACGCCTGTGAAACCCGTTCCAGCCGGTTCGCGGCGTATTGACTTTCGTCGCGCATGCCTCCCTGTAAATCGAAACGGAACGCCTTGCGTTCGCAGGAGAGGGCCGCGCCGTACTCGTCATACCTGAAGCCCGTGGTGAGCGTGTCCGAATAGGTGTTTCGCCTGTGCTCGCCGTTATACGACAACCGCGGGCGAAGCCGGCCGCGCGCGGCCTCGATGGAACCGGTCCGCCTGACCCATGAACCGTCCGCGCCCGGGCCGTTCTCCGTCTGTATCCATTCCGAGAAAGCCCTGACCCTGGGCGTTTTGGGGACCGTCCAGTCCAGTCCGGCGGACCGGCGCGACGAACCGAACGAACCGCCCCGATTGAAGGCGCCGCTTTCCCCGCTCAGCTTGAAACCCTCGAAGGGAGAGTACGCGCCTTTGATTTCCCCGGTTTTCTCCCCCCATGTCACTCCTTCGCCGGTTCCCCATTTGCGCCCGTATTCCACCTCGTTGATCCGTCCCAGCGGCCTGAAAGGATCGCCGACGTTCTTGATTTCACCTTCCACTCCGAACCGGCCCAGGGACTTGCCCGAAACGGTCAGGGCGCGCTCCGACACGCGGAAGAGGCCGGTTGCCGCCGTCCCCGAATTGTCGCCGTCGTCGCGGCTGGAAAATCCGTTCAGGTCGATCGAACTGACGGCCACCTCCCCTTCCGCCGTGATGCCCTCGCCAAGACGGACGGACAGGGCCGCGTCCGCCAGCTGATGCGTTTTCGGCATGGGCAGGTAAACGACGGGAACATGCGTTCCCAGGCCGGGACCTTCGTAATGGTAAATGCCGTAGCCCTGAAATGAATAATCTCCTTTACCCGCGCCCGCGTACGAAAATTGGACGTGGTAATCGCCGAGGCCTTGTCCGACATACCGGTAAAAAACCAGATCCGCCGAATCGGCCCTGACATAGCTGCCCAGCCCGGGGCCGGCGACCTGCGCGCCGCCTGCAGAGGCTGAATCGGCGTTGTCTCCGGCTTTCTCCAATGCGTCCCGTGTTGCGTCCGTCATGGTGAAGTCGAGGGGATTTTCCTTGTTGTCCGCTTCGCGGATGAAAAGGGTTTGAACGGTCACCCTGTCGTTCCAGAAGCGCGCCTGCCCGGCGGCCCCGTAAATGGCTTTCTGAAATTGCTGGTCCGAAAACTCGAATTCGACCGCGATGCGCGAGTCGCCCGTGACGAGCCTCTTGCGCGTGAACGTGACCTGGCCCGTTCCGTATTCGATCACGTAGTCGTTGTCTTCTCCGCGCACCATGGGTTCGCCGTCAATGGTGACACGCTCGGTTCCGGCAAGCACGATGATGTCCCTTTGCCCCCGCGAACCCGTGAGCTGGTAGGGACCCTGGTTGCCCTCCTGGCCCTGAAAATAATTGGTGGTGAATTCGCCCTTCGACGCGCTGGCCAGAAGCGTCAGCGACCCCGGGCCGCCTTCGGCCACGGCCGAAGCCCCCTGAAGTTTCCTGGAATAAACGCCGAAACGAGTCCCCGCCTGGTCGAAGACGAAGTCGCCGAGCGTGGCGTTGAAACGCGGGGCCTTGATCTGAACGAAGACCTTGTCGATTTCCTGCAGGGTCTGGGTGTTCCCCTCGGGTTGTATGGGCGTGTTCTGGTCGGTGAGCGAGGCCGTCACCTCCACACGGGGCGCCACCCTGCCCGATACCTGCAGCCGCAGTCCCGATTCGAGCCGCATGCCCTGGTCGGTTCCCAGCGTGACGCCGCGAAAAATGGAACCGCTGCGCTGGAGTTCTTCCCCGCCGGAAAAATCGACCCGGGACCTGACGGGCACCTGTTTTTTTTCAGGCGCGGCCGGTTCAATCGTGTCTCCGGCCGCGGGGTAAAAGCGGCGGTATTCGGGTTTGAGGCGCACGGGCAGGCTTCTGTATTCGATTTGAACGAGTGATCCGGAATCGGGCGGAAGCGTGAAAACCGCCGCGCCTGCGTCGCGGTCCATTTTTATTATTGTTTCGGCCTGAAGCGCGCCGTTCACGCGCACGGCCGCGCTGCCGGGAATCAGGAAACGGCCGGGCAGAACGAAGACCGTGTCGCGGCCGTTGGCGGTGAATTGGACGGAATGCGCCGCGGGAACCGCCGGTTTGTACGCGCCCTGCGGGAAAACCGGAAAAAGCGGGAGCAGAAGAAACGCGGCTTTCCCGATAAAACGTTTCAATTGGGGGATGTCCACTCGAACAAATCCAGGCAGGCGCGCCTTCGATCGAGTACGAATACCCTGTTTTTCAGGGGCGTCAGGTCCACCGGTTCGGCAAACAGCGGACCGTCCGTGACAGGTCCGGCGAAATGGCGGAAATCACGGAATGCGGCGACCTGTCTCAATGCGGAATCGGCGGCGAGCAGCCAGCCCGCTTCGGGCTCGCATAGGCCCGCGGGTTCTTCGAGAACGCCGGAGCCGAACAGAAAAAGGAAATTCCCGTGCATGTCGAACACCTTGACGTCCCCCGTCCCCCCGTCGGACACGAACATCCTGTTGTTCCGCCCGACGAAGAACCGGGTCGGCCGGTCAAGCCTTCCCTCGCCCGAATCGAATCCGCCGAAGTCGATCTGGGGATCCCCATGGGCGTCGAGCTTGAGCACGCGCCTGTTTTCGCCGTCCAGGCAGTAGAGCTCCGACTGCATGCCGAGCGCGGCGTCGAGCGGAAAACCGAAGCGGAAGCGGTCCGGCCATGAGTCCGCCGGTTTGAGTTCAGAGATGAAGTGCAGGTTGCGGTCGCAGCGCACCACGCGCTGGTTGTTCATGTCGGCGACGTACACGTCGAGGCCGTTCTGGGCCCACACCGAAACGGGCCCGTCGAACTGGTCCGTTCCCCATCCGAACCCGCCGATTTCGGCCGTGACGCGGCCGGACGGATCGAAGCGGAGGACGCGCTGGTTGCCCGTGTCGGCGACGTACACGTTGCCGGCGGGGTCCGCGGACACGGCATTGGGCCGCTTCATGGGCGTTCCGCCGCCCGATTCGCCCGTCCATGTCGCGAGGTAATGGAGCAATGCCCGGGGCGGGCCGGATTCTTTGAACGCGACGGATGAGTCGGATGCCTGATGCGCGCGGGCCGGGTCCCGCGCCTCCCGGGACAGGACGGGATGGATGCACGTCAGGAATATATATAGAGAAAGAAAATGACGTTGACGCATGGAACAAATTAACAGGACGAAGGGAAAGAAGCAAATGGAAAATGCGATGGTGTGCGAGACGATGCAGCTTTATAAATAAACGGACGATACCGGGGCGCCGGAATGGGTTTCCGGTTCTTTTTAGCGGAAGCAAGCCAGGAATATCGGCGATATAACCGCCGTCTTCCTCGCTTTTAGGACCGGTCATCGATGTATCTTTCCATACAGATTCCCTTCATCCCCCCATCCGCTCCAGCCTCTCCAGCACGTCCTTGATCTTGATGCCCGTGGTGTAGTCGATCCATTCCCCCCTGAAATCCTCCCTCCCGCAATTCAGGTTCCGATTCACGGCCACGATGATTGAATCGGGGCCCGCTTTGCGGATCTTCGACATCTTCTTTTGAAGGTATTCGGGGGTCCAGTACCCCACGATTTCAAGATGGACAATCCTGCCGTCGCTCCGGCGGAATGTAAAGTCAGGGATGAAAACCGTGCCGTCCATCACCACGATGTCCCCCTCCCTCTCGATGACCCATCCCCGGTCTTTTTTCGAGAATTTCTCGAAGAACGCCTCCTCCACCTTGCTGTCAAAGGGCGGAATCCCCCGGTAGTGGGACGTCAGACCGGAATTCGAATCTAATAAAAAGGACTTGATCCCTTCGGGCGTCCGGACATCGGCGGCCATGCTCCAGCCCTTCGCCAGAACGAGTCCGGGCAGGAACACGGCCATGCGCACGCCGTAGCGCTGGGTATTGGAAAAAAGGGACGCCGGGCCGTCGATCCGGACCTCGTATCCCTCCGGAATCTTGCGGATGTCGTGCATGAGGCGCGAGAGCCGCAGGTACTGGAACACCACACGGTAGTCTCCGGCAATGCGGATACGCATGTCCACCGCACGGTACAATACCGCCTGGGCCAGCGCGAGATTGTAACGCTTGAGCAGGCTTTCGGGCGTGACGTCCGGTTTGAAGGATGAGAGGATTTGATTCTCAGGAAGGTCACCGTATAAAAGGATTTCCACCTCCTGAGGAGAAACGCCCGTCTCGCCGGCGATCGCGGCCAGAACGTCGTCGCGGGTCCTGGGATGCATGAGGTCGGGTTTGGAAACGATGGGGTAATGGCTTTGCGCGAGAGAAAAAACGCGCGCGCGGAACGCGGCGTAGTCCATTTCCCTGACGGGACGGAATTCGCAGGCCTCGTCCAGCAGTTTCGACAGGCCCCGCAAAATTTTATAATCGGTGCCTTCGCCCTCGATTTCCAAAAGCGCCGCGTCGAGCGCCGATCTCGGTTTACCGATATGGCCGCGGAACAAACGGATCAACGCGCCGCACTGCGGAATGACGCGGCGGGCGTTCCGGCGCGTGACGTACGAAGGATTGATCCGGCCGTCTTGAATGCTGAATCGCGCCAGGTCACCGGTAAGCATCCGAAGCCCTCCGGCGATAGGACGCGTTCCCCTCGGCCGTCCCCCGGGCCGTGATTTCGTACAGCACGGACCTCTTCCCCGTCTTTTTCCGCAGGATGCGCCCGAGGCGCTGGACGTGCTCGACCGGGCTCGCGCTTCCGCCGAGAATGACGGCCACGTTCGCATCGGGAACGTCCACGCCCTCGTTCAACACCTTCGACGTGACGAGAAACCGGTAGGCCCCGCTTCGGAACCGGTCAAGAATGGATTTGCGCTCCTTGGTGTCCGTATGGTGGGTCAGGGCGGGCATCAGGTGGCGCCTCGACAGCTGGTATGCGAGCGCGTTGTCTTCGGTGAAGACGATCACGCGGTCGCAGGCGTGGCGTTTAAGCAGTGATTCGAGTATTTCGAATTTGGATTCGGTCCTGAAAAAAATGCGGCGCATCTCGGTTCGCGCCAGAAAGGCGCGCCGCGCCTTGGGGTCGCGCCCGCTTTCGCGGATGAAGCGCTCCCAGCCGCCCGCGAAATATCGGACCTTGTTTTCACGGACGTATTGCGAATACACCGCCTGGTTTTCATCGTATGCAGCCGCCTCCGTATCGGACAGCCGCACGGGTAGGCGAACGATCTCGTAATCGGCCAGCCTTTCACCCTTCAAATCGCTGATTCGTTTTTCATAGACGACGGGTCCGATGCGCCGGGCCAGCTCGACGTGACGGGCATCCGTCCGCCGGTACGTGGCCGTAAGACCCAGACGGAAAGGCGCGATGGAAAGCTCGGGTATCTGCAAATAACTCGGCGCGGCCAGATGGTGGATTTCATCAAATAGTATGAGCCCGAAGCGGTTCCCGTAACGGTCGATATGCCGGAAAGCGGAATCGTACGTTGTGACGGTGACCGGGCGGATCTCGTGAAATCCTCCGCCCAGAATGCCCGTCTCGATGCCGAAGGCGTCCGTGATTTGCCCGTACCACTGGTTCATCAGGTCAAGCGTGGGGCACACGACCAGAGCGCTCGTGCCGAGCCCGGCCATGGCGTTCAGGCCGACCACGGTCTTGCCCGTGCCCGTGGGGAGGACGATGGATCCCCGGCATTTCCCGTTTCGCCATGCAGTCAGAGCCTCTCTCTGATGGGGATACAGTTCCTGTTCCATATGGAAAACGAATTCCACGTCCGAAAAGGCGCGCGCTTCGTCGCGAATGGGAATGCCGGCGTCAGAGAAGTATTTCATGATCGGGGCGTACAGGAACGCCGGCGACCTCCACGCGTTGTCTCGGGGGTCGCGGCGGAACTGGGGCGGCGGTTTTTCAGAATTCCATCCGCGGAGAACCAGCACGCCGTCTTCGAATGTGAGTACCGGTGGTTGCATATCGCAGCCTTCATTTTAAACCGGATTCGATCTATGGCGGATCCTGATTCCAGCCTTGCGTGTCAGATCTACCAGATTGCTTGAACTTGTCCCCAGTCGTGCATGCTTTTGTCTTTCGTGATGAGCGGGGTATGGTGGTACAGGCAGGTGGCGGCAATGATGCGGTCGGCGGGATCCGCATGAAGGGAACCCGGCAGCCTTGTAGACAAAACGGATATGGCCGGTTCCAGCGGGAGCAGCAGGATTTTGGGTCTTTGCAGTGCCGAATGGATCCATTCGTGCACATCCATGGTCAATTTCAACCGTTGTTTTGCCACAAGCATGGCCGTTTCCCAGCATGAAATGGCGCTGACACCGAGTTGGTCGGCTTCCCGCAGAGCAGCGGCCGCCCGTTTGGAAAAAACGGGCGTCTCGTTCACATACCATATCCATACATGCGTATCGATAACCGTCATGAGTCCGCTTCCCATGCTTCACCGGTGGAACTGATGATATCGCCTTCATAGATCACGCTTCCCTTGAGGGGATTCGATGTTGGAGTCGCCGCAGACCGGCATGGGACGATTTGTGCAACGGGTTTCCCGTGCTTGGTGACGACGATTCTTTCTTTTTTCTTGTTCACATCATCGAGCACGGACAGGCATTGGGCCTTGAATTGAGCGGCAGGCATGGTTTTCATATGACCTCTTTTTTTTGACCATGGTCATATATAAGATAGTTAAAATGAACAAGGGATGCAAGGGAAAAAATGACCCGGATTCCGGATTGAATCTTTCGATGCGTCCCCCATCCGCGCCAATCCTGATCATCCGGATGAATTCGGCCGTTCCGTGTTCCATCTTTTCCGTCATTCGAACCTATTTCAACAGCAGCACCTTCCGGCCTTCGCGTATCATCCGCCCCGTGTCTGTCCAAAAGACAGCTTGAATCGCATATACACCGGACGGAAGAAATGAAGGCGTCCAGCGCCATGCGTGCTCCCCGGCCTGCACCCGGCCCGAATGGATGGTTCCGGCGGATTTTCCGTTCATGTCGAACGCCTCCAGGGTAATATTTCCTCCCTCCGTGGTTTGAAACGGCACGGTCACGGAGGCGTTGCATGGATTCGGATAAACAGGGCGAAGGCGGATACTTACCGGCAGGCTGTTCCGTTCTTCATCCATTCCCGATGGATTGACAAGTTTCAGGCGCATCTTGCCGAGGTGGAGCGTGTACGTCATTTTCGGCGCGGCCTGCTGTCCGGAGGCGGTGAACCAGAACCAGTCCGGACCCGTGCTTTTAGAAATAATACCCGGCTGGTAAGCCCCCAGCCA
This sequence comes from bacterium, assembly GCA_041306805.1. Taxonomy (GTDB): domain Bacteria; phylum Zhuqueibacterota; class QNDG01; order QNDG01; family DTFT01; genus JBFZEN01. The sequence continues at coordinate 3,072 of JBFZEN010000475.1, read as the reverse complement.
TTGAACCGGCGCTTCCGTTGTCCTCCATGCTCCGGCCTTGGTCCAGGGACCCCACGGCGCCGGCGATTCATACAGAAGCCATGTGGTCATGAAAAGGTAACGTTTCAGGAAGGGATGGTACATCGAGGAGCCCTGGTCCCGGGTGCGCAGGCTGTCCAGCGGTTGGGCGTCGTTCTGGGATTCGGACCAGGCGGGCTGGCCTTCCCGGACACTGGTGAAATAGCGGTAGGCCGAATAGTCAAGAATGCTTTTTTTGGGGACGCGGCAGAGGCAGGTTCCGCCCGTCCAACCGTATTCCGTGCCGATTCCGAGGGCGTACACGTATCCGTCCTCGTTCAGCGAATACGCCTGCCCCATATTGATGAAGAACAGGCAGCGGAATTTCGATCGAAGATCCCTCCTCCACGGCGAGGCGTCCGGAGGCATGGATTGCCCCTCTTCGAAAAATCCGAGACGCGTCCACGTGGCCCCGTAGTCCTTCGAGACGGCCAGGTAGCCCATCCACGGATCGCCCATCGGCGAATGGAAGGCGCCGACCAGCTGCCCGTTCAGGAACAGGAAACTGGAGGGCTTGTCATTAACCCACGGGTATTCCGTGGGCGCGAGAAAACAGATCTCCTCGGCCTGGATGCCGGGCAGGTCTCCGGAGAACCGGGCGAGGCCGCAATCCGTCCATCCCGGGCGGGAGACGACGACTCCCCTTCCGTCGCCCCAGCCGGAATACAGGTTCCCGTCGTCGGCCCACGTGTTCATCCACAGGTCGCCCTCGGATTCGAAAGGCCGGATGGGATCGCCTTCCGGAGCAGCCGAAATAATGAGAGGGCGCGCGCTGTCAGCCGGCGAGGCCTGGCCCGCACAGGCGAAGGGACGGAACAGGCATGCAACCGCAAGGATGAAAACCACCGCTGCGTGCGGAACCGCGTTACAGAAAGAAATCGGACGATGGATAGTGAGGCTCATGCCTGCGCATCCTTCGGATGAAATATAAAGACGGTATGGACTTGACGGACAATCTGATGGACAAATTACGGGACGGGAACAATAGAATCAACATGAAAATGAGGATTTGTATTTCTTTGCGACGAACCTTCCTGTTTCATGAATATCCGCTTTTGTCTTCGCGGGAACCGCCATTTTTATGACGGATCGAAGTGATCTCTTTGTGTTCTTTTGGATTGCTTAACCCTCCCGCCTGTGCGGGAGGGCTCGCGATGACACGGATCGGAGAACGGATTCGTCTCCATATTTTTAAACCTGAATCGAAAACCCACGTCCTATTGTGATTATTTCAACAGCAGGCACTTCCGCATCTGCCTGAACGACCCGGACTTGAGTTCCACCATGTACATCCCGGACGGCCGGTCCGCCGCGTCCCACACGACCGTATGCGTGCCTGCCTCCCGTCGCGCAGGACTATACTCATACACCAAGCTTCCCCGGGCATCGTATATACACAGATCCACCTGGGACGCTTCAGCCAGGATGTAAGTGATCTTCGTCTGAGCATTGAACGGATTCGGGAAATTCTGCAACAGGTCAAACTCCGAGGGAACCGCGTACCGATCTTGCTCCACGCCGCTCACCTCGGGCGGGCCGGGAGGCGTGCTCCCGCATTCCCGAAAAAACGCATCCCTGTCCAATGACTGCGTCCCTTTGCCTAAATGGACATCCGATCCGGCCACCGTCATGTCGCACGCCCCCATGACGGCGACCCAATAACCCCGCTTTTCGTCCAGTCTGCCTGTTGAAAAGTACGAACGCATGCCCGGATCCCATCCGAAGGCCGGCGACCATACAAGCCCATCTGGATCGGATACTGGACGGGTGAAATCAGCGCCACCGGCCGGGCTGCCTATCATGGTCCATCCCCTTGCGGTTGGACTGCTGGTAAACCGGCGCAAAGGCGCCCCGGTGACCGTGCAGGTCGAAGTCCCCCAGAAGTAAATCCAATAGGCCCTTCCGGGCTCCATTTTTTCATGGGTGATATAGGATCGCGTCGCCGGATCCCAGCTGTAGGCGTAATGGTTGTTCAGACCGGGGAACAGTGTGCCCACGGTGGAATCCTGCGGCACCACGGGCAGCGAGATCAGCCACCAGCCGTCCCTGTCGATTTCATAGGATACCGAAGCCTGGGTTGAAGGACGATACTGAATGAGGGTCCGTGAATTGTCGCCGGGAAATGAGCATTGGGTGGATTCCCGCATGTTTATCCTTTGCGACCCCCTGACGAGCGTAAAATTTCCCTGGGAGGGAAAATCGGACGGATTCCACGACAAGACGACGGAATTGACCAACGCGTCCATTTCAAGGTTCCAGTCCACGGCTTCATCATAGGGGTACGCCCACCGTCGCACGTCTTTTATAAGATTGTAAGGAAACCGGTCGATGCCGAAAAACACGGAAAAAACAGGCGAAGCGGGCGGCGACAGAATATCCAGCTCCCTGTCGTATGCGTCCGTCGCATCGGGATGCCCTCCGAATGAGCGCACCAGAGGCGGATTGTTGTTGAAGACCACGGACAGCGGAACGCTCCATTGTTCGTTGGAAACCATCCTGGATGCCGCAGTGTCGGCGTTCGCCTTGAGGTCCGCGAGATTGTTTCCCCCCAATACCGCGAACACACATCGCACGCTGTCGCCGGGGGGTATGGTGTAGGGCCCGGTGGACATCATGGACCTTCGGTCTGCAGGAACCGATTCGTCCTCGTTCGAGAAATGCGTCATCCTCTCGTATAAAACCCCGTCCGAATTGTCGTCGCTTCCGTTTTTCCATATGGCCGAACCGGACACCTCGCCCGTCAGGACCGCCACGCCGAAATAATCGGGATCCGTGGATGCGCCCGTTTCATACGTATAGCACAATCCGTGGGCCGCATCGTATCCGCCGAGGTTTTCCCGGAACTGCCCCACATCCCAATCCATGGCCAGGCCGACATGGATGCCGGTCAATTCCTGCACCGTGGTGTTTTTGATCCAGTATTCCATGATGATATAATCGCGGTCGGGATCGGATGATTTCGAGTGGGAACGCTGAAGAATTTCGACGCCTATCGGATCGAGCATTTTCGCGTCC
>JBFZEN010000474.1:0-7172 GCA_041306805.1 bacterium | reverse complement strand
TTCGTATGGTTTCAGCCGGAACCGTTATATGCTCAATCCGGTCAATGTGCGCCTGGACGTGATATGGTCAAAAATGACACGCGTCACCACGATGGCCGTGAACAGGCTGACGACGAGCCCGATGATCAGCGTGACGGCGAATCCCCGCACGGAACCCGTGCCGAATTCATACAGAACCACGGCGGCGGCCACGGTCGTGAGGTTCGAGTCGAAAATGGCTGAAAAGGCCTTGGTATAACCCGCGTCGATGGCGGCCCTCACGGTTTTTCCCGTTTTCAGCTCCTCGCGGATGCGTTCGAATATCAGCACATTGGCGTCCACGGCCATGCCTATGGTCAACACGATGCCCGCGATTCCGGGCAGGGTGAGAGTGAACCTGAACTGCGCCAGCGCGGCCATGAGCAGGATCATGTTCAACAGGAGGGCCGTATCGGCGATCAGGCCCGACAGGCGGTAGTAGACGAACATGAACACGACAACGGCGGCCAGGCCGATCAGCGAGGCCCTCTTGCCGGCGTCGATGGAATCTTGACCCAGCGACGGACCCACGGTTCTCTCTTCGATGACCGACACGGGCGCCGGAAGCGCGCCCGCGCGGAGGATGATGGAAATGAGCTTGGCCTCGTCCATGTCCGGCATGCCCGTGATGATGCCGCTGCCGTAGGGAATCTTGGATTGGATGACGGGAGCGGTGTAGATTTTTTTATCCAGAACGATGGCGAGGCGTTTTTTGATATTGGCGCCGGTCACCCGCGAAAAAATGCGGCCGCCCGCCCGGTTCAGGGTGAAATTGACGACAGGCTTGCCGGCGTTCTCGGGATCGGACCCGATGGTCACCTGGGCGTTCGTCAGGTACTTTCCGGTGAGCTCGGCTTCCTTGTTGACGAGGAACAGTTCACGGAACTTATCATCGCCCATCGGGAAGGTTTCGGACGACCACAGGAACTGGGCGTCGGGCGGAATCAGCTTGATCACGTCGGGCCTCGAAAGAAGGCGTTCGATCAGGGCGATGTTCTTGGTGGGAACGGCGACTTCATGCCCGAATTGCCTCGCATCGCGCAACAGCGAAAACAGGGGATTTTCCTTGAACAGGTTCTCGTCCACGAGCGCCGTCGTGTCGGACGGGGCGACATCCCCTTCCGCGGGTTCGACCTGCTTTTCGCCGAACAGTTCGCTGATGGCGACGGTTTTGTCCTTGCTCTCCTTCGGTTCCGTTTTTTTCGGAACGGTATCGGCCGCCGCCGTCTCCTTAACGTCAGGCAGCGCGGCCCCTTTTCTGGCCAGTGTCCTGTCGATTTTTTGCAGTAAGTCCGAATAAACCGCCGGATCCTTGACCAGACAGAATTCGAGCAGGGCGGTCTTGCCTATCAATTCCTTTGCCTGGGTCGGATCCGAAACGCCCGGCAGTTCGATCAGGATGCGGGTTTTGCCCACGTGCTGGATGGTGGGTTCGGAAACGCCGAACTGGTCGATCCGGTTTCTCAGGATTTCGAGGGACCGGTTCATGGCGTCTTCTGATTCCTTGCGCATCATCGACAGAATCTTGCCGTCCGATTCGCCCCGTTCGCCCCAATAGGCGTTCAGGGGAATGCCCCCCTGCGAGAAGCGGGACGCCAGCAAGTCCAGAAAATCCGCCGACCGGATGTTCGCATCCTGTTTGGTTTCCGTCATGATGGAATCGAGCCTGGCGTCGTCTACATTGGCGAGCTGCCTGATCAGCAAAGGCAGGTCCACTTCCAGGGTCAGGTAGATGCCTCCCTGCAGATCGAGCCCGAGCCTGATGCTCCTGTCGATCAGCGGAACAAGCTTGCCCTGATCGGCCAGCTGAACTTTCTTTTCGGGCGTGAGCGTGTACATTTTGTACGTGGGGTACAGCGCGTACACCGCCCAGGCTATAAGGAACAGGATGATGATGGTTTTAACGAACAGATTACGCCGCATAAAAATCTCCCCGTGCAATGAAGTGATTTTCAATCGCAAACTAAAAATATACTTTAATTAAAGCTTTTTAGCAAGTTTTTTTTAGGTTTATGTTTCATGATTACGGCTCCGCGACAGCTCGTCCAGTTCCAGATTCACCTGGTGGACCGAACCGAGCGGTCTTCCCAGGCACTGACCGCCGACTTCCCGGAAATGGGCCGGAATGTCGCTGACGAAAAATAAAAGTTCAGGATCGGACCGGGCCGGACTTTCCATCCCGTTCGACTGCAGTGTCTCCCGAATGGCTCTGGCGGTCTCCTCGGCCGAATCGATCAGACAAATTCCGTTCCCGAAAAAATCGCCGATCACGCGCTTGAGAAGGGGATAATGGGTGCAGCCCAGTATCAGCGTGTCGATTCCTTTCTCTTTCAGGGGATCAAGGTATACGGCGGCGGTGCCCCGGGTGATATCGCCGTCCAGCCATCCCTCCTCGACCAGCGGCACGAAAAGAGGGCAGGCCCGCGATTCCACCCTGACGTTTTTCCTGAGCGCGGCCAGTTTCCTTTCATACGTTCCCGTCAGAATGGTAGCCCGGGTTCCGATGACACCGATGGTATTGTTGCGGGTGGCTTTCAGCGCCGCCCGCACCCCGGGTTCGATCACGCCGTGCACGGGAACGGGAAATGCCGCCTTCAAATCGTCCAGCGCGACCGATGAAGCCGTATGGCAGGCCGCCACGACCATCTTGACGCCGTGTTTCATGAGAAAACGGGTGTCCTGAATGGCGAATGAACGGACGACCTCGGGTGATTTGGTCCCGTATGGAACGCGCGCCGTGTCGCCGAAATACACGATGGACTCGTTCGGAAGCAGCGCCATGATTTCCCTGACCACGGTAAGGCCGCCGATGCCGGAATCAAATACGCCTATGGGTCTTGCGTCGCTCATGCCGGTTTACCGGATTTCCGTTTCATATCGGTTGATGAACCGGACGATGCTGTCGCACAATCCTCCGGCTATTTTTTGCCTGAAGGAACGCGTCTTCAGCAGGCGTTCCTCGTATTGATTCGAGATGAAACCGCATTCAACAAGAATGCAGGGCATGGCGGCGCCGATCAGCACCCAGTAACCGGCCTGATGAACGCCCTGATCCGGAATACCCATCATTTTTTTCAGCGAGAGGTTGACCATCTGCGCCAGGTCCCGGCTCTCCTTGAGGTAACTGCTCTGGGCGATCGAATTGAGGATGTAAGAGGCATCCTGGAACTCCTCGTATGCCTCCGAGGATTCCTCAAGCTGCACCACTGAATTTTCCTTCTGTGCGGCTTCCAGCGCCTGAGGCGAGCGGGAAACGCCGAGAAAATAGGTCGATACCCCGCGGACGGACCGGGCGCGGTTCGCATTGACGTGAATGCTGATGAACAGTTTTCCCCGGCTGGCGTTCGCGAACTGGGTCCGTTCTTTCAGGCCGAGGAACATGTCGTTCTCGCGCGTGAGCAAAACAGACACGCCCTGAAGGCGGGTTTTCAATTCCGTTTTCAACCGGTTCGCCACATCCATGGTGATTTCTTTTTCCCTGAGTCCGGAAGGCCCGATCGCGCCGGGATCCCTGCCTCCATGCCCGGGATCGAGGACGATGCAGTCGATGGCCCATTTTTGTTTTTCGGCCTCGGCATTGTAGAGCGGTGTCTGTGCGGGACGGCCGGAACGAAAAACGGAGATATAGACGGCGTTCGGTTCCACATTCACGCTTTTGTCGGCCATGTCCTGGGCGAGCCGAAAGGAGATCTGCGCCGACTGGACGAACGGGTACGGGCGTATTTCGCGAACCATACCGCTCAACGGCGCCGAGGCCAGAAACGCCGAATCGAGCGAGCCGCCGTACAGGGTGACGTTCAGCCACCGGTCTGAAATCGAGGCCGCCACGTCGGCCTTCCTGAACGCCTTGGAGGTGGACAGCTTGACGACGGTTCCGTTCCCCTTGTCGAAAATCTCGATGCCCGTGATCGTTTCGCTGATCTTCGAAATTCGGAGGTGCCGTTTCTGCTGATCGTAAAAAATACGCACGTTGAAAAACGGTTTGGTGGATTCGATGAACAGGACCAGGGGAACATAGGTTTTTCCGTCCACGTCGAGCGTGGGCAGGGCCATTTGGTAGGCGTCGCTGTCGAGCATGAAAAACGGGCTTCCCGGAACGATTTTCAGGGTTCGGGCGCCCAACCGGAAAATCGTTTTCCGGTTCTGGGTATTGGTGTACTGGGTGATTCCCAGCAGATCGGCCAATTCACCGATCGAAGCGTAATCGACGCCGTGGCGGGCCGCCATGGAGAGCGAATACGATTCAGCCTGACCGCCGAAATTGACGGTGATCTTGTCCTGGGCCGGCAGCGAAGCCGAGGCCAGAAACGCGGCCCACAACGGTGCCGCAATGATGGATAGAACGCGGCGCCGTCCGTCCCGTCTTTGGATGACCGGCCCATGTGAATTTTGTCTCATGTCTTTCTGCGCATCTGCTTGCTGGCTTTCTTTAAAAACCGGCGTTCTCTCCAGCTGAGCCTGTCCATGCCGACCGCATTGGCCCTGTCCAGAATCCGGTTGACCTTGGCCTCCATGCGCATTCTGTCCTCATTGTGCCGCCCCTGTTTCCGCCATTTCCCGTCGATATTCCGGTGGCGCCGCAAGGACAGAATCGAAGGCCATTTCAGGTAAACCACGCCGACCAGCATGCCGCCCAGATGGGCGAAGTGCGCGATATGGTCGGGACTGGCGGCCATACCCGCGGCCAGCGAAAGGCCTGCAAAAATGAGGGCCAGCGTTCTGGCCCTCATCCGTATCGGAAATATGAAGAACAAAAGCAGGGCAAGTTCCCGGTCGGGAAACAGAATGGCGAATGCGGCAAGCACCCCCATGACGGCGCCCGATGCGCCCAAAGTGGGCGTCACGGAATGGGGCGTGATCAGCGTGTGCACGACGCCGGCGCCGATCCCCGTAATGAAATAATACCGCAGAAAGGCGGCCCTGCCCCACAGGCTTTCGACATCCCTTCCGAATACCCAGAGGCTGTACATGTTGAAAAAAAGGTGGAGCAGCCCCCCGTGGAGAAAGAGATAGGTGGCGAACTGCCAGAGCATGCCTTTGGACCACGCGTCATGGGGTACCAGCGCCAGGCTTGCCAGAAACCGGGTTCCGGCCAAAAGAGTCACCAGATAGAATGCGACATTCACTGCGACCAGCAGCGTGACCGCGCTTTGACCCCGAATGGCCCTTCCCCAGCCCTGCGATTCGTATGTATTGAATGGTGTCACCGTCAGTACAGCAGCACTCTCACGCCCGCCCTGAAACCGATGCCCGACACGTCCACTTCATTCCATGTGGGTATGCCTGCTGCCGTTTTCTTGTTCCCCTTGACCTTGCAGCAATTGTAGAATGCCTCCAGATTGAAGAAGGAACGGCTGCCGATGGCCCATTCGGAACCCGCCCTGGCCATCCATCCGAATCCCTTGAACCTGATTTTTTCGGAAACCTGCGTCTCGTGATTGGTATAGGTGTCGAACAGAAATTCGTATCCGAGGCTTCCGCCTGCAAGAAATCCCCAGGAAGGGTGAAATGGAAAGTGCACGGTCACATTGACCATGAGCGGAATCATGGTGGTTGAATATTCAAGGAGTTTTTTCTCGGTGGTCACGTCGATACCGCTGCCCCCTGTGTTCGTGGCCACTTCGGTGGTCTTGCTGTATCCTTTGTGAAAACAGGACAAACCAATGCTCAGGTCAACCCTTTCGTCTGCCGACACGCCGTAATGGATGCCAAAAATGGCTCCGGCCTTGGTGTCTTCAGGGGTCATATAGCCGCCTTGCAGTTCCAGCATCTTCATTCCCTGCGCCGCCGCCCATCCTGAAAACAGAAACAACAATGCCGCCGTGAAACCTGTTTTTTTCATACGCACCGCTCCTTTTCCGGGAATGGTTATTCTCTCACCGCAATGCTCACGAGTTTGTTCCTGACGACAACGAATTTGACAATGGCCTTGCCTTCCAGGTATTTCCTGAATTTTTCGTTTTCCGCCACCAGCGGCTTCAACACGGCTTCATCGGCGTCGCGGGAGGCGTCGATTTGCCCCCGCACCTTGCCGTTGACCTGAACCACCATCTGGACCGTGTCGGTCCGGAGCACGCTTTCGTCCCAGGAAGGCCAGACGGACAGGAAAACGCTGTCCGGGTGTCCCAATTGCTGCCAGAGCTCCTCTCCGAAATGCGGCGCGAAGGGCGCCAAAAGCTGGACCACCGTGTTCATGGAGGCCACAAGGGCCTGCCGGTTCTGATCGCGAACCGGCACGTCCTGAATGTAGAGGTACAGGGTGTTGACCAGTTCCATGGTCCGGCTGATGGCGCCGTGAAACTGGAACCGCTCGAGATCCTGAGTCGCCATTTTTACCGTGGCATGGCGGATGCGCTCGAGTTCCGCGGATCGGACCTGCTCGCTTCCGGCCGGAGGTTTCTGCTGTACCGTTTCGATCAGGCGGTAAACGCGGTTCAGAAATTTGAACATGCTCTGGATGCCATCGTCGGACCAGTCTCCCCCGTCCGTGTAGGCGCCCATGAACATCAGGTACAGCCTGAAAACGTCCGATCCGTACTCTTCGATGTACGGATCCGGATTGATGACGTTTCCCCGCGATTTCGACATCTTCGCGCCCTGGTTGGTGATCACCCCCTGGTGAATGAGCCGCGAGAAGGGTTCGTCGAAACCCACCAGCCCGAGATCATGGAGCACCTTGGTGAAAAAACGCGCGTACAGCAGGTGCATGACGGCGTGTTCGGCTCCTCCGACATACTGGTCCACGGGAAGCCATCTTCGGGCGACGTCCGGGTCGAAAGGCGCCTTGTCGTACCGGGGATTGGGAAAGCGCAGGTAATACCAGGATGAACACACGAAGGTGTCCATGGTATCGGCCTCCCGCCTGGCCTGAGCGCCGCAACGGGGGCAAGGGGTGTGCATCCATTCCGAATTGGTGGTGAGGGGAGATTCGCCCTCGCCCTTGAAATCGACCTTTTCGGGCAGCAGCACGGGAAGCGTGTCTTCCGGAACCGGAACCATCCCGCAGGTATCGCAATAGACCACGGGAATGGGCGCCCCCCAGTAGCGCTGCCTCGAGATCAGCCAGTCCCGAAGCTTGTAGTGAACCCGGGCGCCGCCGACGCCCTTATCGGAAAGAAAATGGACCACTTTTTTCAGCCCTTCGTCGGAATGCT
>JBFZEN010000473.1:0-5027 GCA_041306805.1 bacterium | reverse complement strand
GTCGTCACGGGATTGTGCAAGGAAACGTCGGACTGGAGCGACGTCTCGGAGCGGTACACGGCCTCTCTGACCACGTCCTGGCGGCGCTACGCCTCCACCCTGAACGTCCGCATCCCTGCCGGCGTGCCCAACCCCCTGCCCCCCGCGGACACCCGGTTCTTCTTCATGGACATCGGCAATGATTTGACGCCGCTGTGGATCGACGACGTGAAACTCCAGGCCGCGGCGAAGGCTTCGGGCTGGCTCTGGTGCGACTTCACCTCGGGCACCGTCGGGCCCGGCGGCCAGAAGACGGTCAGGGTCTCCTTTGATCCGGGCGCCCTGGCCAACGGCACCTACCAGGCGGACCTGGCCGTCAGGAGCAACGACCCCGACGAGTCTTCCGTCACCGTTCCCGTGAAGCTGACCGTAACCGGCAGCGCCGTCGAAAATCCGGAGGACCGGGGGATTCCTCACCAAGTCGCGCTTCATCCCAACTACCCGAATCCCTTCAACCCCGTCACCACGGTACGCTATTTTCTGCCCTGCGCGTCCGATGTCCGGCTGGACGTGTGCGATTTTACGGGAAGAGATGTGGCCGTGCTCGCGTGGGGGAAACAGTCCGCGGGTTGGTACAACGCGACGTTCGACGCCAAAGGGTTGAACAGCGGCGTGTACCTATGCAGGCTGAGAGCAGGTCGGGACGTGCTTACGCGCAAGATGGTTATTCTCAAGTAACGTGAAAATCGCCCATGAAAAATGAAAAGCGCCGCTGCCCCTGGCCCGTCACCGATCCCCTCTACCTGGATTACCATGACAATGAATGGGGAAAGCCGGTTCACGACGACCGCGTCCAGTTCGAATTCCTGGTGCTTGAAACCTTTCAGGCCGGCCTGAGCTGGCACATCATCCTTAAAAAACGCGAGAATTTCAGGAAGGCATTCGGCGGTTTCGATCCATCCCGCGTGGCGCGGTACGGGGAGTTTAAGATTCAATCGCTTCTCGCGGACGCGGGCATCGTCCGGAACAGGCTCAAGATACGGGCGGCCGTGCACAATGCCGGACGGTTTCTGGAAGTGAGGAAGGAATTCGGAAGCTTCGACCGGTACCTGTGGTCGTTCACCGGGGGCAAACCGGTGGTGAACAAATGGAAAAGCCTGAACCAGATTCCGCCGCGCACCGAATTGTCGGACCGGATCAGCAAAGACCTCAAGGCGAGGGGCTTCAAATTCACCGGCTCCACCGTGGTGTACGCGCACCTGCAGGCCGTGGGGGTTGTGAACGACCACGTCGTGGACTGCTTCAGGTACAAGGAGTTGAAACGGATCAAATAACGGGCATGGGGCGCAGGGTCGAAGGCGGGGCGGCATCCATTCCGGGCCGGAGGAGTACATCATGAGACGTGTGAAGATTTTCCTGTTTGTTTTTACGGCGGCCGCGTGCTTTTCGCAGCTCATACAGCCTGCAGACCTGCAATATCTCGGCGCCTTCAGGCTGCCGGAGGTGTCCGGCGATTCGGACTGGAATTACAGCGGCAACGGCTCCGCCTATTATCCGCCGGGCGATCCCGCTGGGCCGGACGACGGAACCCCCGGTTCCATTTTCGCTATCGGCCACGACCAGCAGCAGTTCATTTCCGAAATATCCATTCCGGTTCCGAAAATATCGAAGGCAAGGAACCCCGCCGATTTGAACACGGCCGGAACGCTGCAGCCTTTCCGCGACGTCAAGGGGAACATGTTCGGCGAGCTCGAGATACCGCGGGCGGACATCGAGTACCTCGGTCCCCAGAAGGGGCAGACCGCGGGCAAAATCCATTTCTGCTGGGGCCAGCACATGCAGTACGAGCTCGTGCCGTCGCACGGCTGGTGCGAAACGACGCTGTCGAATCCCAACACGGCGGGCCCCTGGTTCTTCGACGGCCACCTGAATTTCACAACCAACGACTACCTGTTTGAAATTCCGGAGGCGTGGTCGAACGCGAATACGCCCGGCCGGAGGCTGGCATCGGGCCGGTTCCGCGACGGCGGTCTGGCCGGGTACGGCCCGGCGCTGTTCGCCTACGGTCCCTGGCAAGACGGGAATCCCCCCCAGCCGAACGCCGTGCTCCAGTCCGTCACGACACTCCTTCTGTACGGCGAGCATGCCGAGGGCGTGCCCGAGATCCAGGTTTCGGACGACAAGAAAATGATCTGGTACTCGCCCACGGACGAATGGTCGGGCGGCGCCTGGCTGGAGGCCGGCGGCCACGCCGCGCTGGTGTTCGCGGGGACCAAGTCCATGGGCAGGAACTGGTACGGATTCAGCGACGGCACGGAATATCCGACGGACGGGCAGGGGCCTTTCCCGCCGGTTCCGCCGCACCCGCACGATCAGAGGGGCTGGTGGGCCGACAGCATCCAGGCGCAAATCCTCTTCTACAATCCTCAGGACCTGGCCGGCGTGGCGCAGGGAGAAAAAAAACCGTACGAGCCCCAGCCGTACGCCTATTTCAACCTGAATCCCTACCTGTTCGACTCCGGCTACGATTACGAGCGAGACAAGATGACGTCGCTGGGCGATTGCTGTTATGACCGCGTCCATAACCTGCTGTATGTTTTCGAGCGTCTGGCGGACGAGGACAGGAGCCTGGTGCATGTCTTCCGAATCAACGATTCGGGAACAGGTGTTCGGGGATCGGGATTCGGGGACAGGGGTTCGGGATCCATCTTTTGGGATTCGGAATACGAAGGCCGGGAATCGGGATTCGGGGACAGGGGTTCGGGTGCCACTTTTCAGTTAATGCAAAATTATCCGAATCCATATAATCCAGAGACCACAATCCGTTTTGTCCTGAAGGAACCGGACCGGGTGTTGTTGAAGGTGTTTGATCTTCGGGGCAGGGAAGTGTTCGTGCTGGCGGACGCGCATTATCCGGCGGGTGATCATGCCGTCCTTTTCGACGCGAAGCGGCTTCCGGGCGGCATTTATTTATACCGGATCCGGATGGGGGGATTCACGGCGTCGAGGAAGATGGCTTATCTTAAATAGGATGAGAGATGATCGGTAACGGACGATCCGGAACGGGTGACGGGCGATTGGCACCCGGCGCCGGGTACCGGTTGAATGGCGGGTGAAAACAACCGGCCATGGACATTGTACCAATCCAATCGGAGGATGCCATGATACATGAACGGAGCCGCACGATGCGCCGCTATGCAATCCGCGTTTTTTCCGCCATGATTCTGTTCCCGACGGGTCTGACCGGGGCGGACTGGAGGCTGAACGACGACACGGGCGCCGCCGAACAGCTGAACCCCGCGTCGGCCATGAGCCGGTACGGGGCGGCCGTCTTTATCTGGGAGGACAGCAGAACCGGAAGCGTCAATATATACGGCCAGCGCCTCACCATGAAGGGACTGCCCGCCGGCGCCAATTTCAGGGTGACGCCGGCCGGTTGGAGTGTCTATCAGATGAATCCCGACGCGGCCATGGACGATCACGGCCGCTTCGTGGTCGTGTGGGACGAAAAGGGGCGGAGCGGCCAGGACGTGTACGGGAAACTGTTCGCCGCGAACGGGGCGCCGATACGCGAGGCGTTCGAGATCGCCAAGGCCGCGGACATTTCGGAATCCATGGGATCGGCCTGCGTGGCCATGGACAGCGCCGGCAATTTCACGGTGTGCTGGAACAGAGCGAAGGCCAACCAGTCAGACATCTTCATCCATCGGTTCAACGCGAGCGGCGAGGCGCTTGGACAGGCGAAACGGGTCAACGCCCAGCTCACGGGCTATTCCAGGAACCCCGCCATCGGCATGAACCGCAGGGGAGGTTTCGTCGTGGCCTGGGAGGACAACCTGAGCGGCGTGACCGACATCATGGCCCAGCGTTTCGACAGCAGCGGCGCCATCATCGGCGGGAATTTCGAGGCGAGCAATTTACCGGGCCAGACCCATCCGGCGCGGGAGCCCGCCGTGGACCTGTCGGGCGACTTTGAAGAATGGTCGGACCATTTCTGCATCGTTTTTTCATGCCAGGGCCCGGGGGACATGGCGGACGACATCCACGCGTACACCTATTACGGCGACGGCCGCTCCAAAACCGCCACGGTGAGCGACTCCACTCTGGCGGCCGAGGACAGGTATCCGGACGTTACCTCGTTTGGTTTCAGCCTCTATCAGGCGGTCTGGCAGTCGAGCCAGGACGCCGACATCCATGGCCGTGTCATAGGGGGATCCGGGCCCATCGCCTTTTACCAGGTCTGGCGCATCAACGAAACACCCGGCACCCAGAACCGGCCCTGCATCTCCTTTGGAAATTACAACACCCTGTACGCCTGGGCGGATACCAGAAACGGGAACCGGGATATCTATGCCGGATGGAGCGGAAGCCGATGCCCGAGCTTCGTGAACTCGGGGTCGGGGTTCAAGGGCATGGTGCCTGTTTCCTGGGATCCGGTCTACATGGACGATGCGACGGTATCGTACAAGATATACAGGTTCGGGACCACGCGGGATTCGCTGGACATGATGGAGCAGTCCGGCTGGTTTCCGGGATTCGATGATTTTGACCATGTCGCCACGGTGGACCCGGGCACCAGGGCCTACCCGAAGCTCATGCTCGACTGGATAGACCGGGATGTCATCGAGGGGAAAATTTATAAATACACGGTGGAAGCCCAGGTCGAAGACGACGGCTCCAGAAGAGTTAACTCAAGCTGGCATACGGCGGCGCCTTCCGCCGGTTATGCAATCGCCTCGAAATGGACGGATACACCGCCGATACTGGATGGGAATCTTTCAATGGGCGAGTGGATGGGTGCGGCTCAGGTGTCCATTCGAAATCTCGATGCTCCAAAGCCCGTGATGCTGTATGTGATGAACGATGGAAACGCACTGTACATCGCCGCGGGCGACCAGAACGACATGATCGTGGATCCGATGAATGTTCTGAGTTTCGCCGTGGACAGGGATAAAGGCGGCACCTGGGATGCGGCCTCACCAAGCGGCGAGGGTGTGTACCAGGTCGCATCCACGGCCGCCGCGTTCACGGGCTATTATGGCAGCTAC
>JBFZEN010000472.1:0-3663 GCA_041306805.1 bacterium | reverse complement strand
AAAAACACGAACATACGAGAACGGACAAGGAAGAGGAACGCGCCGAACACATCGAGGTGATCGGCGCCCACACGGGTCCCGTGTTCCTGATGATGCGCGACCAGGCCGTGATCAAAAGCGCCATGGAGCGCTGCACGTCCGCCAAACCGGAATACGATTTTGTCCACGATTACGGCGTCAGGCACACCCTCTGGAAGCTGGACGATCCGGATGCGATCATGAAACTGGAGGCGTCCTTCAAATCGGTGGACAGCCTGTATATCGCGGACGGGCACCATCGGGCGGCTTCGGCCGCGCGGGTTGCGCGGATGCGGAAACAGAAAAATCCCGGGCATACGGGGAACGAGGAATACAACTTTTTTCTGTCTGTCGTTTTTCCCGTGTCCGAGCTGCGCATTCTGAATTACAACCGGATGGTCAGGGATCTGCGCGGGCTTTCGGAAACGGATTTTCTCGCCGGAATCGGCAGGGTCTTCGACGTGGGTCCGCATCCGGCCGGGCCTTTTCAGCCGAAGGCCATACATGAATTCGGGATGTTTCTGGGGAACGCATGGCGTGTTCTGCGGGCCAAACGCGGCACCTTCGATCCTGAGGACCCGATCGGCGTTCTGGACGTGTCCATCCTTCAGAACAACCTGCTCGGCCCCGTCCTCGGCATCGCAGATCCGCGGACGGACAAGCGGATTGAATTCATCGGCGGCATCCGGGGTCTCGAAGCACTCGAAAAACCGGTCCGGGCGGGGTCGGCAGCCGTGGCTTTTTCTCTCTTTCCCACAGCCATCGAACAGCTGCTGGCCGTGGCCGACGCGGGAAACGTGATGCCGCCCAAAAGCACGTGGTTCGAGCCGAAACTGCGCAGCGGATTGATCGTACATCTTTTTTAACCTACACAACCATGAGGGAGGTTTTTGGCATGAAGATTTTGATTGCCGATGCATTCGATGCGTCTCTTCCGGAGCGCCTGAAAAAATTCGGCGAAGTCACAACCGATCCGGCCCAGCTGTCCACGGCGGACGTGGTGCTGGTGAGAAGTAAAACCAAATGCACCAAGGAATACATCGATGGCGCGCCGAAGCTGAGGCTCATCATACGAGGCGGCGTGGGTACGGACAACATCGACAAGGAATACGCGAAAAGCAAGGGCATCGAGGTGAAAAACACGCCGAAGGCATCGAGCGTCGCCGTGGCGGAACTGGCCTTCGCCATGCTGCTGGCCATTCCCAACCGGCTCATCGAAGCCCACAACACCACCGCACAGGGAAAATTCCTGAAGAGCGAGCTCAAGCGGACCGAATTGATGGGAAAAACCCTGGGTCTCATCGGCGTCGGACGCATCGGGACCGAGGTGGCCAAGCGCGCACGGGCTTTCGGAATGAACGTCATCGGCTTCGACAAACTGGTGACCCAATCGGATGCCGTGGACATGAAGCCGCTGGAAGACGTGCTGGCCAAGTCCGATTATCTGTCGCTGCACGTGCCTCTCACCGACGAAACCAGGGGCATGATCAACAAGAACAGCATCGCCAAGATGAAGGACGGCGTCGCCATCGTCAACACGGGCCGGGGGAAATGCGTGGTCGAGGAGGACCTGGTCGAATCGCTGAAAAGCGGCAAGGTGAAGGCCTACGCCACGGACGTCTGGTATTCCGATCCGCCCCCGCCGGAATGCCCGATACTCAAAGCCCCCAACGTCATCATGGCCCCGCATATCGGAGCCTCCACCAGGGAAAACCTGCTCCGGATCGGCAACGAAGTCGTCGAAATACTGGAAAATTTCAGGAAATAAGGAGAATCTCATGGCAGATCAACGCGTTTGGAATTTCAATCCCGGCCCGGCTACGCTGCCGGCAACCGTTCTCGAAAAAGCCAAAAATGAAATGCTGAACTATGCCGGCACCGGCATGTCCGTGATGGAACTGTCGCACAGGTCGAAGGCGTACGAGGCCATCCAGAACGAGGCCAAGTCGCTGCTCATGGAATTGCTGGGCGTCCCCAAAAACTACAAAGTGCTGTTCCTGCAGGGCGGCGCCAGCCTGCAGTTCGCCATGATCCCCATGAACCTGCTGCCCGCCGGCAAATCGGCCGATTACGTGCTCTCGGGTTACTGGGCGCAGAAGGCCTTCAAGGAGGCCAAGGGGCTGGGCACGGTGCGCGTCGCGGGAACCACCGAGTCGGTGAATTTCAGCAGAATTCCCGAACCGGGCGAGATACAGCTCGACCCCAAAGCGGCCTACTGCCACGTCACGTCGAACAATACCATATTCGGAACCGGCTGGAAAACCTTTCCCCAGACCGGAAACGTGCCGCTGATCGCGGATATGTCGAGCGACATTCTGTCGCGCAAGATCAATGCGCCCCAATTCGCCATGATCTATGCGGGCGCGCAGAAAAACCTCGGTCCCGCGGGCGTGACTTTGGTCATCATCCGCGAAGACCTGGTGGCCGCGGCGAGAACCGACATTCCCACGATGATGAAATACGCCACCTTCGCGGAAAACGATTCATTGTACAACACGCCGCCGTGCTACGCCATCTACATCGTCAAGCTGGTGCTGGAATGGGTGAAGGGTCTGGGCGGGCTGGCGGCGGTCGAGAAACGGAACGAAGAAAAGGGCAGCATGCTGTACGGCACCATGGACGGATTGAAGGATTTCTACAAGGGCACGGTCGACCCGAGGAGCCGGTCGCTCATGAATGTCACCTTCCGCCTGCCGAGCGAGGAGCTCGAGGTCAAGTTCATCGCCGAGGCAAAAACGGCGGGCTTCGAGGGCCTCAAGGGCCACCGCTCGGTGGGAGGCGTCCGGGTTTCGATGTACAATGCGTTTGAACCCGAAGGCATCAAACAGCTCACCGCATTCATGAAAGAGTTTGCGAAGAAAAACGGATAAAAAACGATTATCAGATCAGAAGATTCGAATATAAAAGCTTGAATAATGGTATGGATGATAAAACCCGTCCCGCCCTGGCGGGACGGGTTTTATTGTGTCTTTTCATTTTGTTTCGTCCGTTTTTCCCGTGGAGCTTTGACTCAGCCCCGCCTGAAATGAACGATGTTCGCGGCTGAAAATACAATCATGGCCGTGAAGAAATAGACGAGAAACCAGGCCTTTCCCTCCATTCCGAAGACGCCGTGATACGAGACGAAATACATCACGGTCATGATACCGGTGACCGTCCACAGGGTCACCGCGGCCGAGTCCGCAAGATTCCGGATTTGTTTTTCATCCAGAATCCTTGAAACGTCCGTTGTGCTCCTGCTTTTCATGACCCTGGCCCAGAAGACGAAGTTCAGCCCGTACAGAACGAGCAGGAGCTCGAACATGTGCGATCGGACGGTGAATCCCGGATCCATGAGCGCGGCGCACAGGCCGAGAAGGCCGATGACGATTCCGGAATAAAACGAAAAAACAAAGACCGATTCTCCGAGAAGCAGCCGGTTTTTTCCCGGCGATGCGGAAGGGAGAATCCAGTACAGGGCCATGGGCGCCAGGACGAAAAGCAGGCATGCCAGGCCGACGATACGCTCGAGAGGCGTTTTCACCGGCGGGGTTGCGGATCCTTCACCCTGTATGCCGAGCATGAGTCCGACTGATACGGAGAGTATCATGATGGCGGCAAGCAGTTGCCGGGACCTGCGGAATTTATTCATTTTTATCCTCCTCA
>JBFZEN010000471.1:0-3387 GCA_041306805.1 bacterium | reverse complement strand
GTCGTCATCTTCGAAAAGGGGGATATCAAATACAGCGGCTCCATCGCCAGGGGAATGGACGCCTTAAATATTGTTGCCATCCCCCATTTCACGACACCGGAGCTATACCTCGAAGCGATTCAAATCAGCTGCCAGGGGATCGTCGACGCCGCTCCAAGCTACCTCATGGCCAGCCGGTCTTACGAACTGCTCAAGAAGCTGGAAGGATGGGGAGTCCGTTTCCCGCTGGACAAAAACGGCCGTTACCGAACCCTGCGCTACCATGTCAAAGGCGAATTCCAAACGGCCATGGAGGAACCGGACCTCAAAGTCATGATCTCCCGGAGAGCTCAGGAGATGGGAGCGGCTGCAGTCAATCGGGTCTTGGGAGTGGAACTTCTAAAAGATGAGGGGCGGGTGACGGGCGCCATCGGGCTTCAGGTCAGAACCGGAGAAATGGTTGCCTGCTCGGCCGGAGCGGTGATCCTGACGGCCGGCGGGCAAGCACGGTTTTCCCTGCCGAACAGCGGATACCTATACGGAGTCTTCGACTACCCCGGAAACACCGGAGACGGGTATATCCTGGCGTTTGACGCCGGGGCCGGGCTGACCGGCATGGAATACTCCAACCGCTCCATGCTCATCAAAGACGCGAACATGCCGCTTCTGGCCATCACCGTGACCCGGGGCGGGCGAGTCATGGACATCTTCGACAACATTCTCATGGAGGGAGAGTGCCACTCGCTCGGGAGAATGAACGAGGCTTTCAATCAAGGCCGGGGGCCGCTTCGCATCCGGCTGTGCAATCTTCCTGCCGTGGTAATCGAGGAAATCGAAGGGATCCTTTTTTCCACCGAACGGCCCGTCCAGGAACGGTTCTTCAAAGGACGCGGGATCGACTTCAGGAAAAGAGATATCGAGCTCTGGCCGACGGAATGCCAGCTTTGCGGCGGTCACGGCATGTCCGGCGTGTATGTCGACGAAAGGGCGGACACCGGGGTTCCGGGGTTGTACGCGGCGGGCGATGCCGCCTGTGTGCCCAAGCAGCACCTGACCGGAGCCTTTGTCTTCGGTGAAATTTCGGCGGAATCGGCGCTGGCATACCTTGCGGAAACCCCTCCGGCCCCGATGAACAGGGATTCCATCCGGGCCGCCGAGAAAAAAAGAGACCGCCGCTTCCAGACCGCCGGTCGTGAAATCGACGTACGGGATTTGGAGTACAAGGTCCGTCGGTTCATCGGAGACTATGTGATCTCGCCCAAAAACGCATACAAGCTCCATCGCTGGCTGGAATGGGCGAAACGGTTTGAGGAAGAGATCGAGCACCATACCCGCGTTTCCAACGGCCATGAACTTTCCAAACTCTACGAGGTGGAAAACATCGTTCGTTGCGCCAATTTCTCCGCTTCAGCATCTCTGGCGCGGACGGAAAGTCGCTGGGGGGACAATCATCACCGGACCGATTTCCCGGAGCAGGATGACGCCAACTGGCGCTGCCACATTGTTCTGACCCGAGGTTTTCATGATGGGGATATCAAGATCGGAACCCAACCGGTGCGAGGCTTGCGCGGAAGGAGAGCGGAATCATGATCAACGACATCAATATTCGAGTCGATCGGGATCTCTGCTATGCCTGCGGCGCCTGCGTCGAGCGGTGCATCATGGACAACCTCAGGCTCTCGGTCGCACCCTGCCGAGAGGCATGCCCCCTGCACATGAACGCGCAAGGCTATGTCCGGCTGATTGCACAAGGCAAGCCGGAAGAGGCGCTTAAAGAAATGGCGCCGTACCTTCCGTTTATCGGGATCCTCGGACGGGTCTGCCATCACCCTTGTGAAATGGTTTGCGAACGGACCAAACAGGAGGGATCCGTCGCTATCCGCGCATTGAAGCGGTATCTTGCAGACCGGTTCGCCGATGTGTGCTTCCGGGCGCCGCAAGGTGCCACGGATACGGGGAAACAGGCGGTGGTGGTCGGTTCGGGCCCGGCGGGCCTCATGGCGGCATACTACCTGCGCCGGCGGGGTCACGGCGTCACCGTTCTGGAATCGGACCCCGAGCCGGGAGGCTGCCTGCGGTATGCGATCCCGGACTTCAGGCTTCCCGTCAGCGAGGTGGAGCGCACCGTTGCGGTTCTCGAACGCATGGGAGTTCAGTTCCGGACCGGCACTGCGCTCGGTCGCGAGAAGGATCTCGAAGCGCTTGTCGCCGATTTCGATGCGGTGGTGCTCGCCGTTGGCGCCGGGGTCCCGATTCGTACCGTCCCTGCCGGGTGCCCGCCGGATTTGTTCTTAAATGCTGTCGATCTGCTCAGGCGCGTGAAAATGGGCGAGCGGCCCGATATCGGAAAATCCGTGGCCGTGATCGGTGGCGGAAATGCGGCCGTGGATGCCGCCCTGGTCAGCCGGAGGTTAGGTGCCAGCGAGGTGCGCATCATCTGCCTTGAAAGCCCATCCGAGATGCCGGCGTTCCAGCAGGAGCTCGACCAGGCTCGCGAAGAGGGGATTCTCTTTGAAAATTGCTGGAGCCCCATGCGGCTGGATCGCCGTGACGACGGTTCAATCGAGCTGGAGCTTTCCCGCTGCATCTCCGTCTACGATGAAAAAGGGTGCTTCGCCCCGGAGATCGAAGCGGTCTGTGGCCTTAGGCTCGGCGCCGATACGATCCTCTCAGCGATCGGCACCCGCACCGAGGCGGGATATCTCCCGGAGGCGATGCGGCACCCGCAGAACGGCCGGCTTGCGGCCGACCCCAACGGTTTGGCCTCTCCCTACCGGGCAGGAATTTTCGTGTGCGGAGACTGCTTTACCGGCCCGGCATCGGTCGTGGAGGCAATGGCATCCGGGCAGGCGGCCGCCGTCTCTGCGGATCGGTTCATCCGGGGAGACGACCTTCTGTGGGGGCGCGACTTCTACGACGGATCGAAGGTTTCCTTCTACGAGCCCGGACCGAACCGGGCCGGGATAAGACCGAAGATGCCGCTCCCACGAGAGCCGCTTTCGCACAGGGAAATGGAAACGGAAGTGGAAAGAACGTTCCAGACGGAGCCCGCCATCAGAGAAGCGGAGCGGTGCCTGAGCTGCGGCCGATCTTTCGAGTCGAACAAAACCTGCTGGTTCTGCCTGCCGTGTGAAATTGAATGCCCGGTTCACGCGCTGGAGGTCAGGATGCCTTACCTGGTGCGGTGAGCCATGCTGGGTTGCCTTTACGATCCATCAACCATTCGCCATCGTTGTCACTCTAAAAGCACGGGAAATGAGAACGCGGCCGGATGAGAAGAGACGCCATGTCCACGACAGCATCCGACAACCCCATTGCGATCGAAGTCCGCGATCTCCACAAGCGGTTCGGAGACCTTGACGTCTTGAGGGGAGTTTCTCTGGTGGCACGAGAAGGGGACGTGCTAAG
>JBFZEN010000470.1:0-2808 GCA_041306805.1 bacterium | reverse complement strand
CAAACGGGAGGTGGCTTTTTCTCATTCCTTTGAACTGGACGGAGTGTTTTCGCCCAAATGGTCTCCGGATGGAAAGAGGATCGCGTTCATGGGCATTCAGGGAAATCAATCGGATATTTTCGTTTTTTCATTGGACGATCAAAAGCTTGAAAGGTGGACAAACGATATTTTCAGTGACGTGGATCCGGCATGGTCTCCGGACGGTTTGGAACTGGCATTTATATCGGACCGGGGGGATTCGCTTGAATCCGTCCACGACCGGTTTCAAATGCATTTGCACCGCTTTCAACAACTGGACCTGTACGTTCTGAACACGGGAAGCCATTCCATCGAACGTTTGACCAGGGATGCCGCCGATGAATCGAGCCCCGTCTTCGGGCCGGACGGTTCGAAAATTGTTTACCTCTCCGATAAAAACGGCATTTCCAATATCCACATTCTGGACAGAAACAACCAAAGCATCCATCCCATCAGCAATCTTCTTACCGGAGCTTCCCAGATTTCGATGTCCAAAGACGCTTCCCGCCTCGCTTTTTCCGCCTTTTACAACGGCGGGTACGATATTTTCATGATTACCAATCCCCTTGATGCCAAGCCGGGAACGGCTGAACTGCGCCAGACTGTGTTTATGGATATGAAAAATGGGAATGATGAGGCGCTCCAGCCGGGTCCGGACGGGAAAAAGCCCGGATCGGGGAATTTCAGCGATTTTGTGTTTTCAGATTCGTTCAGAAAAAAGGAACCCGAAGACAAAAAACCGGGCAAATCTGTTTTCCTCGATTCAACCGATTACAAGGATCTTTCCGGGCAGTACAAAAGCCATCCGTATAAAGTCAAATTCAGCCCTGATATCGCCATGGGCAATGCCGGTTACAGCCAATTCTGGGGGCTGGAAGGTTCGACCATGATCCAGTTCTCGGATGTGCTCGGCAACCATCAGATTGATTTTTACACCGATCTGGTTTACAACATCCAGAACTCCAACATCATGGCCTACTATTTTTATCTTCCCAGGCGGACCGATTTGGGCATCTCCATGTTTCATTTTTCATACCGATATTACACGTATTACATCGATCAATACGGATATCTTCAGGAGGGATACCTGCGCGACCGCAATTACGGCGGGAGCCTGTTTTTATCGAGGCCTTTCGACCAGTATCGGAGAATCGATCTTTCCCTGACCGGCATCGGGATAGACCGGACCTTCGTGGGTCTGGATCCTTATTCGCTTTACATTTATGGCATAGAAAAACCCCAGGATCTGCAGTCGATTTTCAAACGAAGGCTGCTGCTCATGGGGATTGGATACACAAAAGATACGGTCATCTGGGGTTCGACGGCGCCGAACAACGGGGACCGTTCTTCGCTGAATTTCACCTACAGTCCTAAAGTGGACAGTAAAAACGGATTGGACTTTTGGACTTTTCGGGGAGATCTCAGGCGCTATGTCCAGGTCACCAAAGATTACGGATTCGGTTTAAGGCTGGCCGGCGGCGTGTCGGGAGGCAAAAATCCACAGCGGTTTTTGCTGGGCGGAATGTCCAACTGGGTCAATTACCAATATCGGGATTTACCGGACGATTTCTTTGAGCAGGATGCTTTCTATTTTTCCTCCATCGAAACGCCCCTGCGCGGGTATCCGTATTATGATAAACTCGGCACGCGTTTCGCGCTTGCGAATGTGGAATTCCGATTCCCCTTTGTCCACTACCTGATTCTGGGATTCCCGCTTCCCATGGGATTCCAGAACATCAGGGGAGCTGTTTTTATGGACGTGGGTTCGGCCTGGAACGATGACAAAGCCTTCAAGCCTTTTGAATCCGAACCGGCGGGCGGTTTCCGGCTGAAGGACCTGGCGGCAGGTTACGGATTCGGTTTGAGGATGAACCTCGGCTATTTTATTCTGCGGTATGACCTGGCCTGGGGGACGGATTTCGCCTCAACCACCAGTCCCATCAGTTATTTCTCTCTCGGAGCGGAGTTTTAGCTTTGGGTGGCCGTCGGATCGCGAAATCGGGCAGGAGACGCATACGATGAAGAATCTTTTTCTCGTTCTCTTCTTGATATGTATTGCCATTCCGTTGTGCGCGGGTTCGTTCCCCGGCATACAATTGGCCGGGCGGGTGGAACCTCCGGAGCTTCATCCCGGACAGGACGGCAGATGGATCGTTATGGTCCGGATGGCGGAAGACGTGCATATCAGCGATGCATCCGGCGGATTGTTTTCCATCAAACCCGCACCGGTGGAAGGCGTCCGTTTCGGCGCCCCGCGCTATCCAGACGGAATTGCGAAGCCTTACGGGAAAATTTATAGGGGAGAGGTAGCCGTTGAAATACCTTTTACAGTAGAATCCAATTCGAATCCGGGAGAACGCCTGTTTTCCGCGGATATCCAGATACAGCCTTGCGGTGAAAAAAGCGGCGTATGCTATCCCCCGGAGATCAGGTCCGTTTCTTCAACATGGACGATACTTGCCGGGCGGGCGGACGGAAGTACATCCCAGGTCAGGACCGGAATGGCCCAGAAGGTGACCGATGCGCTCAATCGCGGTTCTTTCCTGGCATTTCTGCTGGTTTTCATCGGCGGCATGCTGACCAGTTTGACGCCTTGCGTTTATCCCATGATTCCTATCACGCTGGCGGTCATAGGCGCCCAGGCCTCCGGAGGCAAAAGAAAAGGATTTGTGTTGTCCCTTTTCTACGTGCTGGGCATAGCGATCACATTTTCAGTCCTCGGCGTTCTGGCTGCCAGAACAGGATCACTGTTCGGTTCATATTCCCAGCACCCGGCCGTTCAGATTGTTC
>JBFZEN010000469.1:0-6407 GCA_041306805.1 bacterium | reverse complement strand
AAAAACGCCGGGGATGGATTTCATGAGGGCGTACAGCAGTTTGTGCGTCGACGATTCGGCCGTGTCCGCGGCGGTGGACAGGCGCGCGATCAACACGCGGAAGGGACGCAACCCGTATTCTTCCGGCGAAAGCGTGTTGGTTTCGCCGCCGCGCAGCCAGAGGCCGAAGCCTGAAAGGCGGGGGTAGGTTTTTTCAAACCATGCGTCGTATGAGGAGGCCATATCCATGAACATAATAGGGATTCCCTCGCGGATGCGCAAGGGGAAAAATGCGATGAGAAAGGAATTTGAATTTCGGGATTTTCTGTCTAAATTCCACATGAACAGGCAAGGAGGCGAAGCGGGATGAAAAAGCGTTTTTGCTTTGTCATTTTGATATCCGTCCTGTGCATACACTGCGATAGGGTTTTTTCACCCTTCGGGCCCGACACAGCCGACGGATTCAGGATCTTCACGGCCGCCGGGCCGTATTCGACCACGATTCAAATGGATTCCCTGACCCTGTCGGAGGAACCGTTTCTGACCGTCCGCGATCTGACGGCCTATTACTGGAGCAGCCACCGCATCACCTACGGCGAGGATGTGTATCAAAGGCTTCTGTCCATGGGGAATCCATACAGAAAATTCTTCGTCGTGACGGTGGGGGATGAACGGATATACTGGGGCGTGTTCACGTCCATGATCTCTTCGGCGGGGTACCGCGAACCCGTCATTTTGCTCGATCCGGGAAAGGGCGGGCACGTCTTCCCCAGGGAAATCACCATCGACAAGTGCTATCCCGACAGCTGGGCGACGGACGATGACCCGCGCTCCGATCCGCGCATATACGCCTCGCTGAAAAACGCCGGCGTGCTGCAGCCTTGAAAAATCATTTGATGTCAGATCTCAGAATAACGATCTCAGATCTTTGATCAATCTGACATCTGAGATCGAAAATCGTTGATCTGAGATCTTATTTTTATAAATAATTAACGATCTCAGAACTCAAAACTCAGAACTCAGAACTTCTATGCAGTCCTTTCTCGCCATATTCGTTTCGTCCTACATCATCGGTTTTTCCGGAGCCATGATGCCGGGCACCCTGCTCGCCGTGACGATCAGCGAGAGCTCGCGCCGGGGCCCCTCCGCCGGCCCCCTCCTGGTGCTTGGGCATGCCATGCTCGAATTGACTCTGGTCACGGCGCTCATTCTCGGCCTGGCACCGCTGTTCAGCCGCCGGATATTCTTTTTAACCGTGTCCCTCGCGGGAGGCGCCGTTCTTCTCTGGATGGCCTACGGCATGTTCCGCTCACTGCCCGGGCTCACCCTGGCCGCGGCGCCGGCCCGGGAACCGGGGAACCATCCCGTTTTCAGCGGGATCCTGATGAGCGTGGTGAATCCCTACTGGATCATCTGGTGGGCCACCATCGGCCTGGGATACATCGTCAACGCGAAGCGCTTCGGGCTTGCGGGCGTGGCCGTCTTTTTCACGGGCCACATCCTCGCCGACCTGACCTGGTATTCAGCCGTGTCTTTCGGCATCGGAAAAGGCCGCAGGTTTTTCAACGATACGGTTTACCGGATCCTGATCGGCGTTTGCGCATGCGCCCTCGTCTTTTTTGCCTCCTATTTTTTGTACCGCGCTGCTTGCGTTTTACCGTTTTTCAATGTAAATTAAAAAGATAACCGCAGAGAGCGCCGAGTTGAGTTATCAATAAAATAACCCGCTGCGGTCTCCGTGATGTTCTTTGCGATTTCTGCGGTTCCTTCTTATGGGATTTTCGAGATTCATCATTTTTCCCTGGAGGGGAATTGCCGCTCTCACATTCTGGAAGGACCGGAATTACCGGATTCATTCTTTTTTCCGTCATGATATGGATCGTGGCCTGCGCCAAGCAGGGCTTTCCGCCCGGCGGACCCGAGGATAAAACGCCTCCTTTCGTGATGCGCACCGAACCCGGCCAGGGCGCCCTTCGCGTTCCTCCCGGCAGGGAGATCCGCGTCTGGTTCAGCGAAGCCGTCCGCGCCTCCATTTCCAACGACGCCGTGTACATTTCCCCCAATCCTGGCGGGGGCGTGCGCCTGAAATGGAGCGGCGCCAGGCTGGCCATCCGGTTCCCCGAACCGTTTCCCGACGGCGCGGCCGTGGTGGTCACGTTGGGAACGGGCATTCAGGACATGCGCGGGAACGCCATGAAATCGTCATTCACGCTGGCGTTTACAAGGGGCGCCGTGCTCGATTCCGGAATCATCACGGGAAGGGCTGTCGGTTCCGGGTCCGCCCTGGGGTTGGACGTCTGGGCGTACCGCCTGGCCGGCAGTGACTCCGCCGCGGATCCGGGGAAAGCCGAGCCGGAATACGCGGTTCAATGCCAGGAGAACGGTGTTTTTTCATTTACGCATCTTCCGACGGGCCTGTACCGGGTTTTCGCCGTGCGCGACCGTGCCAGGGACAGGCTGTACCAGCCGGTTGAAGACGAGATCGGCGTCGCATGCCGCGACGCCGAATTGTCCGCCCTGAACCGGAATACCGACAGCCTGTTTTTCATGATGTCGCGCGAAGACACCCTGGGGCCGGCCCTGATGCGAGCCTCGTCGCCCCATTCGGGGGAGTGGGTCCTGCAATTCAGCGAACCTGTGACCATGGCTGTTCCGCCGCGCCCGGCCCCACCGGACGATACCATGGCCGAAAAGGCGTATGTGGATCCGTCCGATCCGCGGAAAATCGTGCTGCTGACCAGACCGCAAGTCCCCCGGAAATCGTATTCCATCGATCTGGCGGGGGTACGCGACTCGCGGGGCAATCCGCCCGATTCGACGTCGCGGGGCGCGAGGATCGACGGATCGACCCTGGCCGACACCGCTTCACCCCGCCTCCTGTCCGTCTATCCGGGAGAGGGTGAAAGGTCCGTTCCGCTCGACATTGACCTGCGGCTGGTTTTCAGCGCAGCCGTCGATTCGGAAAGCGTCCGCAATGCGGTCTCCATCCGGAATAAAGCAGGCGGGGAAGTTCCCTTCCGGACGGCCTGGGAATCGCCCGCCTCACTGGCCCTGATTCCCGATCAGCGGCTGTCAAGCCGTTCCCGGTACAGCCTGGCCGTCGATTCCTCCGTCATGGGAAGGTCGGGCAGGTTCATGAAGGATACCACGACCACCTTTCAAACGCTGGACGCGGACACGCTTTCGGAGATTTCCGGAACGATAGGTCAAATCTCCCGGACGGGAGGGCGCCTGATGATGGAGGCGAGGCAGACCGGCCGCGACTCCGTCGTCTACCGCCGGACGCTCGACGGGCCGGGTCCGTACCGGTTTGAAGGCGTTCTGCCGGGCCGGTACCTGCTGCAGGGCTATTGCGACGCCAATGGAAACGGCCGGTACGATTTCGGAAGACCGCATCCCTTCGAACCTTCCGAGGTTTTTTCCGTATCCCCAGATACCATCCTTGTCCGTTCGCGATGGCCCAACGAGGAAAACGACATGGTGCTGCCGTGAATCTCCGCAACCTCCCCAAGATCTTCGCCTGCGCCGCGGCCTCGGTGCTGGCGGCCGCCTGCTCGAGCGGGTGGATGCAGCCCGGCGCCGTCGCCTTCGACGAAAGAACAGCCGATGACGCAGGAGCCCGGTTTTCCCTCACTCCGCCGCTTCGAGAGGCCTGGATGACGCGGCTGACGACGGTTCCCCAGAGAACATTTTCCGCGACGGGCGGCTTGCTGCTGACGGGATCCATGGACGGCCGCGCCGCTTTCATCCGTACCGGGGACGGCCGCGTGCTGAAAAGCGTCAAGATGGAAGACCGCACCGAGACGGTTTGCGCGCTTTGCGACAGCCTGTGGATTGCCTGCCTGCGCCAGGGCAGGCGCACGGTTTTTGCCTTCCGGCTGCGCGACGGCAGGCGGATATGGACAGCCGCCGCCGGTCCCGTGACGGCCGGCCCCCTGCATGCCGGGACCGCGCTTTTTTTGGGCGCGGCCGAAAAGGAAGCGCTGGCCCTGAACGCGGCCACGGGGCGTGTTTTATGGAAAAAAAACCTGGGCGGTTCCGTCTGCGGCATTGCCGCGGCGTCCGCGGACAGCATTTTATTCGCTGTCGAATCGGGCAAACTGTTCTGCCTGAACGCGGGCGACGGCTCGTTGCTGTGGCGCGCCGAATTACCAGGCGACCTCAATGCCGGGCCGGCCGTGTGGAACGGAACGGCGTATCTCGGAACCGTGAACGGCTGGTTCTGCGCCATACGGTGCCGCGACGGCGTCGAGGCCTGGCGGTTCAAAAGCCGGGGCGGCGTGCACCTGCAGGCGGCATGCGATACCGGAACGGTCTATTTCGGCACGAGCAGCGGGGTGCTGCACGCGCTGAACCTGCGGGAGGGAACCGAACGGTGGCGTTTTGCCATGCAGGGTCCCGTCAGCACGCGTCCCCTTCCGTCCGGCGCATACGTCTATGCCGGTTCGGCTGACAGGCGCCTGTACGCCATCGACGGGAAAACCGGGGCCGAAGCGTGGAAAACCGAGCTGAAGGGCAGGGTGCGCTGCGATCCCTTCACCTTCGGCGGCATGCTGTTCACCGGTTCGGAAGAAAGTCTGGTCTACGCCTTCACACCGGCGCGCGGCCCGCAACCATAGGAATCCATTCAGGAATCGATCATGAAAATAAAATGGTTCAATCGGAACTTCGCCCTGCTCGTCTGTGCCGCGGCCTTCGGATATTTTTGGTGGGTCTATCCGTCGTTGTATCCCCACGCAGCCGTCCGTCTTTCCGCCGGAGCGGACGAAATCACAGGCAAGGCGGAGGCGCTTGTCCGCAGCCTCGGGTACGACGTTTCGGGCCTCAAGCAATCGGCATCGTTTTACCCCTACGAAGACAGGGTGGTTTACCTGGACAGGCGGTTCGGTTCCAAAAAAGCGAATCGCCTGATGGCCGATTCCATTCCGGGCTTTTTCTGGGAAATACGCTGGAGGGGCAAGGACACCCGGACCGATTCCATCATCGCCGGAAACAAACGCGCCCGCGAGGAGGTGAACGAGGCGCTGTTCGGCGGCATCATGATCAAATTGGATCCCGCAGGTCACGTCCTTGAGTTCGAAACCGACGACAGGCAGGATGCCGCCCGCCCGCCCCAGAGACCGCCCGACCGCGCGGCGGAGGAAGAAGCCGCCGGCAGGCTGTCCGACTCGCTTTTTCAGGCGCTGACCGGAGGCGGAGCGGGATGGAACCGGGGAGAACCGGCGCCGCCGTCCGAACCGTTCGTCCGGGCTTTCCTGTGGGAACGCCCGCAGGCCGCCGCCGGCCTCGATGAAAAATTGCAAATACGGGTCCGCCGCGGAAAGGTGGAGTCCTTCCGCCGGTATTTCGACGCGCCCAAAGAGGCCGATCCCCTCTCGAAACGCAGGGACCTGATCGAAACCCTTTTCACGGTCGCGCTGTCCATTTTCATCATCGCGTCGGGCCTGACCGTGCTGATCAAACGCGTGCGCAGCGACCTGATCGACATCAAAAGCGGATGGTTCATCGGTTTGATCGTGTTCCTCGGCTGGTCCTTGTCGTATTGGAACAACGCCAGTTGGAGGCAGAACTGGCTGGAATTGGCGCTGGGATTCATTTTTACCGCGCCCTTTGTGGTCGGGAGCGCGTGGCTGGTCTGGGTTCTGGGCGAATCGCTGACCAGGGAATCGTGGGATGAAAAACTGCGGACGGCCGACCTGTTCAGGAGACGGTTCGTTGTCCCCGAACTGGGGAAGGCGCTCATTCAGGGACTGGGCCTGGCCTTTGCGGGCCTCGGGCTCCACGCCGTTTTGTGCGGCCTGGCCGTGAACCCGGCGGGCGGCGGCTTCCATGCCGCGGGCGACAATTTCAGCGCCTTCGTGATGCGGTTTCCCGCGCAGTTTCCCCTGTCGGACGGTTTTTTAAACTCGGTTTTCACGGCCGTCACGGCCGGATTTTTCCTTCTGGCGTTTCTCAGAAGGACGGTGAAAAAGAAGGGGTGGATCGTTTTGATCGCCGTCTGGTTCTGGGCCGCCTTCGGTTTCTCGCTTCCCAACCCCGCGTTTCCGCACAAGGTCGCCGTCAACGGGCTGCTGGGGCTGGGTTGCATTCTCTTTTATTTCCGGACCGACTGGGTCGCCCTGCTTACGGGCATGGTGCTGCTTCCGGTTCTGTTCTGGGGCACCGCGTTCATGCATGCGGGAACGGAAACACTGCGGCTGAACGGGGCACTGCTTTTCGCGCTGGTTTTTCTGATCGCGGTCTGGGCGCTGGCCTCGCTGCGGTCGAAGCCGGTTTCGTCGGACAATGTCCGGTACGTGCCCGAGTACGTCCAGCGCCAGTATGAAAAGGAGAGGCTGCACCGCGAACTGGAAATTGCCAGAAACGTCCAGATGAATTTTCTGCCCCGCACGCAGCCGCAGGTGCAGGGTATCTCCGTGGCGTCGTTC
>JBFZEN010000468.1:0-7332 GCA_041306805.1 bacterium | reverse complement strand
CTATAAGGGCCTGTGGATCGGCGCCAAGAATTTTAACGATCCCGTGGAGAAGAAAAACAAGGGTGTCAAGGTCATCGGTGTCGGCCCGCGGCTGCCCGCCAACCAGTTCACCATGGTTTTCCCCAAGGGGATCAAGCTGATCGGGCGCACCTATCCTCCCCTGGTCACGGTGGACCAGCAGATCGGCACCAACAACACCTTGTACGACGTGCTGGACGACGTGGACGAAAATCTGCCGTGCGACCGCATGATCATCATGCGATTCAACACCTCGATGGGTGTTTCCGTGACCAAGAAGGTGATGGGTTTCATGCAGCAGAACCATGACAATTATTTCATCCACGACTACGTTTTCAAGAACACCGGCATTTACAACGAGGCCGGCGATGTGCTGCAGCAAACGCTTCAGGATTTCTGGGCTTACTTCAATTACCGGTACGCCTTTGCCGGAGCCACGTCCAGCGGATTCGGCTCTACCTGGGGCGCGTTCGCGTCGGAATGGGGCACGAGCACGGTTTTCAGTGAATTCGGGCAGGAGCCGACGGCCTCCATCAGGGGATTTTTCGGGTATTACGGGCCGTGCAAGGACAGGCAGGACGTTTCGTACGAGCAGGACTGGGGCTGCCCGAACCACCTCGAGGACGGGCTTCTGGGTTCGGCCAAGTATGCAGGCGCTGTGACGCTGCTGGCATCGAAAAGCCCGAAGGACTGGACGAACGACAACAGCCAGCCGCGGACCACCGCCTATGTACGCGCCGACCAGACGCCGATGGAAGCGGACGTAAGCCAGTACGACGAGACCTTCATGGGACAGCGCTACCAGTTCATGACGGAAGGACATCTGCCGCAGACCATGGAAGAATCGGTGGGCGACAAATACGTGGCCGACTGGCGTTCAGCCTATCCGGACCGCGACATCGGGGGCGGCCCTTCGCAGGGCCAGGGTTTCGGCCCCTACGCTTTGGCCCCCGGCGACAGCATACGCATCGTTTTCGCGGAAGGCGTGAACGGTCTCAGCTGGGAAAAGTGCCGCGAAGTCGGGGCCAATTGGTTCACCTATTACAAGGGCACGGGCAAACCGGCTTTGAAAAATCCCGACGGTTCCGCGGAAACCTCCTATACCAAGTACACGCGCGCGTGGGTCGAGACGGGGCGCGATTCGATCATGCAGACATATAAAAACGCCCAGTCGAATTTCAACAAGAATTTCCAGATTCCCCAGGCGCCTCCGCCACCCGGCAGTTTTAACGTCGCGTCGGGAGGCGACAAGATCACTCTGACCTGGGCCGACAACGCCGTATCCTTTCCGCATTTCAACGGATACGTGATATACCGGTCCGAAGGCAATGTCAAGGAATACAAGACCAAATACACAAAGATATTCGAATGCGCCGCCTCGAACACCGTGCACCAGTTCGATGACGTCACGGCCGTGCGCGGATTCAACTACTACTATTACATCCAGTCGAAGGACGACGGAACCCAGAACGACGTCGAGCCCGGCAAGCCCCTTTACAGCAGCCTCTTCATGACGCTGACCAGCGTACCCGCCTACCTGCTCCGTTCGTCGGGCAAGGCGCTTGAAGGCATACGCGTGGTTCCAAATCCGTACGACATCCGGTCCAGGATATGGCAGTTCGGCGACAAGTCGCAGTACGACAGGCTCGCCTTCTACGGTCTGCCGCCCGCGTGCAAGGTCAAGATCTACACCGAGAGGGGCGACCTGATCTGGGAAAAGGACCATACCAACGGCGCCGGAGACGAACTGTGGGACTCCATGACCTCCTCGCGGCAAATCGTGGTGAGCGGCGTATACATCGCCTATTTCGAGGTCACCGAAGACGCCTACGACGCGGACGGGAAAACCCTGCTGTTCAAGAAGGGCCAGTCCACGTACCGGAAATTTGTTGTTATTCGATAAAGGGGACGCATCCATGACGAAAACAATCCAATCAATCATGGTCTGCCTGCTGGCGGCGCTTCTGTTCGCTACCGGCGGTCGGGCACAGGAACTGGAGAATAAAAAACAGGCGCAGGCGGGGTTCCACTTCTTGAGCGTGGTATCGGACGCGCGCGGCGCCGCCATGGCCGAAGCCATGACCAGCCTCGAAACGGCTTCAAGCTCGCTGTTTTTCAATCCCGCGGGCATGGCGAACATGAAAGGATTTGCGGACGTTTCGGCGAGCATGAACCAGTGGATAGCCGGGATCAACCACAACGCCTTTGCCCTGGCGCTGAGTCCTGCGAAAGGTGAATACGGCGTGCTGGGTTTCAGCCTGCAATACGTCGATTACGGCATGTTCCAGGGCACGGTCGTGGATAAAACCCTGGACCAGGGTTACGTGGACACGGGCGATTTTTCACTGTCGGCCATGGCCATCGGCATCGGCTACGCGAAACGCCTGAACGACCGGTTCAGCGTGGGCGGGCAGGTGCGCTGGGTGCACCAGGATCTGGGTGAAAGCGTGGTGCCCGAGATTTCAACCGCGCTGGACACGACGGAAAGAACGGCGTCGAACGAGATCGAGCCACTGTCGTTCGATTTTGGAACGCAGTTCAAGACCGGCTTCAAGAGCCTGGTGTTCGGCATGTCCGTGCGGAATTTCTCGAAGGAAATCAAATACGTGGAGGAGGGATTCCAGCTGCCGCTGGTGTTCAACATGGGCATTTCCATGGACGTGATGGATCTGGTGGGGAAAATGCCGTTTGAGCAGTCCCTGATCGTGAGCATCGACGCGAGCCACCACCGTGACCATCCGGAGCAGTTGAAATTCGGGGTGGACTACAAGGCCCTGGGCATGCTGTCGCTCCGCGGAGGCTATGTCACCAACAACGACGAGGACGGTATTTCTTTCGGCATGGGGATTTCACGGTATGGGTTGACGTTGGATTATACGGTGACGCCTTTCGGTGTTTTCAATGAAGTGCGGCGGATGACGGCGCGTTTCTCATTGTAAGTCATAAGGAGCGATGCAATGGAAAGAAAATCAACAATAAAAGGCGTGCTGCTGTCGTTGTGCTGCCTCATGCTGCTCGTTTCGACGGGCTGCGAGTTCGACGTGGCGACGCCAAAATACTACGACCAAACCGCCCAGCCGGCGACTCCTTCGATCACACAGCTTGTACCGGAGCGGGCCACGCCGGGCGTGAACATGATCACGATACAGGGGCAGAATTTTTCTTCCGCTCTCGGTAAAAACAAGGTGTACTTTGGAAACGCCGAAGTGGATGTTTTAACGGCCACGCCGACGGCCCTGGTCGTACGCAGGCCGAACATGACGGGAACGCTGACGGTCAAGGTGGTTTCCTACGACGCCCTGCTGGTGGCCAGCGCCCCGTCGCCGTACACCATCGACACCGTTCTGACCAAATTCGGCAGCTTTCTGGAGGGCGCGGTGGAAACGGCCCTGGCCGTGGACAAAGACGGGAATATCTACGTTTTTCAGGATACGCCTCCCAATATCTACAAGGTAACCCCCGCGGGTGACAGGACCAAGGTCGGCACGGTCGACAAGACCATCAGTGACGCCGTCGCGGCGCCGGACGGACAGATCGTGATATTCGGCAAAAGCCTGACCATACAGAAATTCAACCCCGAAGACGGGAAGGTTTCAGACTGGGTCAAATTGACAAAACAGAGCGCTTACGGTGATTTCGACCAATACGGCAACCTGTGGGCAGGGGGCGCCAGCAACGGCGACCTGTGGTGCGTCAAAACCGACCTGACCAAGGCGGCCAGCACCCAGTACAAGCAGGGGCAGATCGCGGAAATCCGCGTGGTGAACGGGTACGTGTATGCGGCCATCATCAACGTGCCCACGGCTCCGGCTTCCGCCATATACCGGTCGAAAATCGTGGACGCCTCGGGAGCCCTGGAGGCCAAGGAACTGGTGTTCGACAGGACGCAGGCCGGAGCCTACGCCACGGCCGCGTTCAAGGATTTTGCGGTGTCGGTGAACGGCGACCTGTACCTGGCCACGAACGCCGCGGATCCCATCCTGATGGTCAAAAGCGGAGTCCAGGACATTCTGTACAAGGGAATCATTCCGACCAGCGCCGAGAAAATCATGTGGTACGGCAATTATCTGTACATGCTCAATCTGGCGGACGCGCAGGGAAATCTGTACCGCATCAACATCGGCGAGGCGGGGCCTCCATACCTGGGCGTGAAATAATTCCGCAAAACCATTCGATTTTCGGCTTTCATTTCACGGGCCGTCCTTAAAAAGGGCAGCCCGTTTTTTTATTTGCGGCATAACCGATTTGAATAGCCGGGGGATATTCCCGGTTTGAAAAAGGGCTTGATTTTGAGCAATAGTTTTGTTAGATTAATTATGCACATTTGTTCCATATATTTGAACTAAATTTCAATGTTAATTTTCTTATGCCGTGGCGAATTCCATACCTTAGGGGAAGGAGGATGGGATGTCTGCCAGGGGCCAAATTCAGTTTTCATGTTGCAGAATCCATCTTTTCTGCAACAGAAACCAAGGCATTTCCTCTCGTCCCCACTATTCAATAAATAATTTTTCCCATCCATTTCATTCATTTTTTATCAGTCTAAAACTATTTTCAGGGTTTATTTCAAGTTGTTGGATTGGTTCAAAATCGTGTCGTTTGGACTTACGGGCAGTCATATTGGTTTCAGATCAATTCAAGGTGCCGTAATTCAGCCCCCTGTCTTTTCCCGGGAAGCGCCGGGAAAAAGGCAGGGGGCGCGGGAGTCGATCGAATT
Source organism: bacterium (assembly GCA_041306805.1). Taxonomy (GTDB): domain Bacteria; phylum Zhuqueibacterota; class QNDG01; order QNDG01; family DTFT01; genus JBFZEN01. The sequence goes on along the minus strand of JBFZEN010000468.1, from coordinate 2,597 downwards.
GGATGACCGGAACCAAGAACACCATAAGTAAAAGGGGAGTTTTATGAAAGGAAAGAGCCAATTCTTCTTCGCGCTTGCCCTTATCATGCTGTTTTCATTTTTCTCTTCGGTCATGGCGCAAAGATACATGGAATATCTCGACCGCGGCGTGGTCGCCGTAAAGGTCACAAGCGGCGTTTTCGTCAGCTGGCGCGTTTTAGGCACCGAATGGTCGGGAGTCAGCTACAACGTATACCGCGGGACGACCAAGCTCAATTCATCACCCATTACCGGGGCGACCAATTATTCGGACGCGAGCGGAACGACCAGTTCGACGTATTCGGTGTCCGCCGTGGTCAACGGCACGGAGCAGGCGTTGTCGCCCGCCGTCAGCGTCTGGAGCACCAATTACCTGACGGTATCCCTCCAGCGTCCCTCGGGAGGCACCACACCCGACGGCGTCGCCTACACTTACAACGCCAACGACTGCAGCGTAGGCGATCTGAACGGCGACGGCAAGTATGAAATCGTTCTCAAATGGGATCCGTCCAATTCGAAGGACAATTCCCAGAGCGGGTACACGGGAAATGTGTTTTTGGATGCCTACACCCTGAGCGGCACGCGGATGTGGCGCATCGATCTCGGGAGGAACATCCGGGCCGGGGCGCATTACACGCAGTTCATGGTATACGACCTCGACGGCGACGGCAAGGCTGAGGTGGCCTGCAAGACCGCGGACGCGACCCAGGACGGCGTGGGCACTTATATCGGCAGTTCCTCGGCCGATTACCGCAATTCGAGCGGTTATATCTTATCGGGCCCGGAATATCTGACGATTTTCAACGGCCAGACGGGGGCCGCTCTGGCCACGGCCAATTACAATCCCCCCAGGGGCACGGTAAGCGATTGGGGCGACAGTTACGGGAACCGCGTGGACCGCTTTCTCGCCTGTGTCGCCTACCTGGACGGGCAGAGGCCGAGCCTGTGATGTGCCGCGGTTACTACACCCGCACCGTTCTGGCGGCCTGGAACTGGCGGAACAGCCAGCTGACGAATATTTGGACGTTCGACAGCAACGCCGGCTATGCCGCCTATGCCGGCCAGGGCAACCACAACCTGAGCGTGGCCGACGTGGACCAGGACGGCAAGGACGAAATCGTCTACGGCGCGTGCTGCATCAACGACAACGGGGCCGGCCTGTGGAACTCGGGTTACGGCCACGGTGATGCCATGCACGTCAGCGACATCAATCCGGGCCGGTCGGGCCTTGAGGTGTGGGGCATTCACGAAGGCACCTCCACCCCCGGTTCGGCCTTGCTCGACGCGGCGACGGGCGCTTTGATCTGGAAAACGGCGAATGCGGACGTGGGCAGGGGCGTTTCCGCCGATCTGACCGGCTCATATGCGGGAATGGAATGCTGGGGCGGAACGAGCGGGTTGCGCTCGTGCACCAACGCCAGCGCGGGCAGCGCACCCGCTTCGAGCAACCATCTTGCCTGGTGGGACGGCGACGATCTCCGCGAACTGCTCGACGGCACTTCCATCACGAAATACGGCGGATCGACATTGCTCTCGGCCAGCGGCTGTGCGTCGAACAACGGCACCAAGTCGAATCCCGCCCTGACGGCCGACATTCTGGGCGACTGGAGGGAGGAGGCCATATGGAGGGCGTCCGACAACCTGTCCCTCCGCATTTACGAGACCACCACGACCACGAGCCGGCGCATGTACACCTTGATGCACGATCCTCAATACAGGCTGAGCATCGCGTGGCAGAACGTGGCGTACAACCAGCCTCCGCATACGGGCTTTTTCTTCGGAAGCGGCATGCCGGCGCCGCCGACGCCGAACATCACTCTGGTGGGAAGCGGAAGCTCCAACAGTCCGCCGAGCGTGTCGATCACGTCGCCCGCGAACGGCGCTTCGTACACGGCTCCGGCCGCGGTCACGATCAATGCCAATGCCTCCGACAGCGACGGCAGCGTGGCCAGGGTGGAGTTCTACCAGGGTGCGACCAAGCTGGGAGAAGACGCGATCCCGCCGTATTCCTATTCGTGGAGCGGCGTGGCCGCGGGAAGTTATTCATTGACCGCGGTGGCGATGGACGACGACGGGGCCGCGACGACATCCCCGGCCGTCGGCATCACCGTGACGGGCGGAGGCGGATCGACGAGCATCACCATCCAGGAAAACACGACGGGTTTCTGCAGCGTTGACGGGACAATCGACAGCAACAACGCCGGTTATACGGGAACAGGATTTGCAAACTCGAATAATGCGATCGGAGCCGGCGTGGACTGGAGAATCAGTACGCCCTCATCGGGCACGTACACCCTGGCCTGGAGACATGCCAACGGGACAACCACGAACCGGACAGCCAAGCTGATTGTCGGCGGAACGACTTTGGTCTCGAGCATCAATTTTACGGGCACGGGATCATGGACCACCTGGGCCACGGTGTCGGCAAACGTCACTTTGGCGGCGGGCACGCTCGACATCAGGCTTGAATCGACCACGTCGAGCGGTTTGTCGAATATCGATTACCTCATGGTGACAGGTAACGGTCCGCAGGCGGTAAACTGCACGGGCAAGGCCAGCCAGCGCCTGGACCAGACGAT
>JBFZEN010000467.1:0-2677 GCA_041306805.1 bacterium | reverse complement strand
TGATCTGTCGAACCGATTTATGGCGAACGTCTCCAGCCGCATAAACACCGTGAACGGACGTCCGCATTTCCTCATTTGTACGTACATATCCGGTCCCGTCCAAATCGAGCTTTCCCTTGAGAAAAACGGTATTGGGGTCGAAACCGATCCAAATAAAAACGCCGTTCACTTTGACCGTCTCCGGTTCGGCGGATCGGACGTGTTTGACCGTGATCGACTCGACCTTTTGGGAACCGTTGATGGAAACCAGTTTCGTCTCCAGCCGGATATTTATTTTTGCCTCTTTGTTTGCCCTTTCCTGCAATATTTTTTCGGCATTCAAATGATCCAGAATTTCGTACAACCTGATCGAACGGACGAAACGCGTGAGATAGAGGCTTTCCTGAATTCCCGAACTGCCGCCTCCGATGACTGCAACGTCCTTATCCCTGAAAAACGGGCCGTCGCATGTGGCGCAGTATGAAACCCCTTTTCCCTTGAATTCCTTTTCTCCGGGCACATTCAGGGCTTTGGGATTGCTCCCGGTTGCCAGAATCACGGTTTTGCAGGCGTAATTGCCGCCCTGTCCTCTGAGAACCTTCGGACATGCCTGAAGGTCGGCATCGATGATTTCGTCGTTCAATACTTCCAGTCCGAAACGTCTGGCCTGGGCTTCCATCTGGACCATCAAATCGGCTCCGCTGATGCCGTCCTTGAATCCGGGGTAATTCTCAATCCATTCCGTGCTGACCACCTGGCCGCCCGGCATGAGTTTTTCGATGAGGGCTACCTTCAGGCGGGCGCGGCAGGCATACACCGCAGCAGTCAGGCCGGCTGGCCCCCCTCCGACGATGATCAGGTCGTAAACGGTCATGTTCCTCCATGACAATGCAAGAAAGGGCAAATGGATGGTCGTTTTATCATATTCGCATATCAGAATATGTTATGGAAAAAAATCGAAGGTCAAATCAGGCTTTTTTTGCACCGTAAGCGAGTCCCATGCGTTCGGGTTCGATGGCGTATTTTCTGGCCGTCTCACGGTCGATTTTTCCCGTGCGCATCAGGTGCAGCAGGGAATCGTCCAGGGTCTGCATGCCGGAAGTGGTGCTTGACTGCATCACAGACAGTATTTGGTGGGTCTTTTTCTCCCGGATCAGGTTCCGTATGGCGGGATTGCAGATCATGACTTCGACCGCCGCGCACCGCCCCACGCCCGAAGCCTGGGTCATCAGCCTTTGTGAAATCACGGCCGAAAGGGCGCCCGAAACCTGGGCGAGCACCTGCCCCTGCTGCTCCGGGGGAAAGACGTCTATGATGCGGTTGATGGTATCCGGCGCGTTGCGGGTATGCAGCGTGGACAGAACCAGATGGCCCGTTTCGGCGGCGGTCAGCGCGAGAGAAATGGTTTCGAGATCGCGCATTTCACCGACGAGAATGACGTCTGGATCTTCGCGCAGGGCGCTGCGCAGTGCGGCAGAAAACGAATGCGTGTGCGGCCCGAGTTCCCGCTGCTGAATGAGGCAGTTCTTTTTGGGATGCGTGTACTCGATGGGGTCTTCGATGGTGATGATGTGCGATTGCCGTTCCGAATTGATCACATTGATGAGGGCGGCCAGCGTGGTCGATTTCCCGTGGCCGGTGGGACCCGTCACCAGTATCAGGCCCTCCACGGACCTCGCCAGTTTGTTGAGGCTTTCGGGCATCCCCAGTTCATGAAGCGTCCGGATGTGGTCGGGAATGATGCGGAAGGCGATGCCGTATCCGTCCATTTTATTGAAAATGTTGGTTCTGAAACTCGCCAGACCGGGAACGGTATACCCGAAGTCGATCTCGAGGTTTTTCTTGAACCGGTCCATCTGGTAGTCGTCCAGAATCTGGACGATGATGTCTTCGAGGTCCTGCTTGGACAACACCTTGTACTTGGTCGGCTGCAGTTTGCCGTCGATCCGGAATATCGGCGAATACCCCACGCTCAGGTGGATGTCCGATGCCTGCGCCTTGACGGCCTGACCGAGAAGTTGATTGATGTGCTCTTTGGTTATCATCGATGACGCTTTATGATTGTACGATGTTCGGCGTAATGAAAATCATCAGGTCGGTCTGTTTTTCCACCTCCGTCTCATACTGGAAAAGCCGTCCGAAAAGAGGCAGATCGCCCAACAGCCACACCTTTTTCGTCGTTTTCTTGCGCTGATTGCGTATCAGGCCTCCGATGACGATGGTCTCTCCGTTTTTCACCGTGATAATGCTGTTCACCGAGCGCTTGTCGGTGACGGGCGCCTCGCTTCCGTACAAGGACCGCCATTCGGTGATTTCCTCGATGACGGGATTGATGTACATGGTGATTTCGCCGTTCCCCAGAACGTGCGGCGTGACGTTCAGCCTGATGCTGACCTCGCGGTACGTGAAGGTGACCATGTCTTGCTGCCCGCCCATGCCCCTCTGTATCTGGGCAATGGGGACGGTCTGGCCGATGCTGATGATGGCCTCTTCGTTGTCCATGGCGTTGATCTTGGGGTTCAGAATGAGTTTGGCGTCGGTCTTTTCCTGCAGAAAATTGAGAAGCGTGGCATACTCGTTTCTCGTCAGCAGCCCCGTCTGCCATTCACGGTTGACCGACAAGCCTCCGCTGTTCAGGAGGTCGAGGGTTTTCGACCCTCCGGGTAGCGTGCTGTAGGCCAGGTCGAACGATTCATCC
>JBFZEN010000466.1:0-5359 GCA_041306805.1 bacterium | reverse complement strand
CAAATGCGTCAGCGCGCTCACGTAGAGTTTGAACTTGTTCTCGCGGGGAATGGCGGAAGTGAGCTCATCGTTGAGCGCGTGCAGCCCCTCGATCAGAATGGGCTGGCACCGGTCGAGTCTCACCAGGGGGCCCTGCATGCTTTTGCCCGTCATGAAATCGAACCGCGGCAGTCTGACGGTTTTCCCCTCCATCAGACCCAGCACGTCCGAATTGAAACGCGGCAAATCGAGGGCCCGGATCGATTCAAAATCGGGCTTGCCCCGCTCGTTTTTGGGAACGAGGGTGTTGTCCAGAAAGTAATCGTCCACCGAAAGGGCGTAGGGAACCAGGCCATTGACGCGCAGCTGGATGGACAGGCGCTTGGCGAACGTGGTTTTACCCGAGGACGACGGTCCCGCGATCAGCACCACCCGGAGCTTTTTCCGCCTTTCCGTGATTCGGTCGGCCAGGGCCACGATTTTTTTTTCGTGAAGCCCTTCCGCGATCTTGACCAGTTCGGGCAGCGTTCCGGATTCCGTGTTCCCGTTGATGTCGTCGATCGTGGAGATGCCGAGGATGTTTTCCCATTTCCGCGCTTCGCTGAACACGCCAAACAGGTTTTTCTGTTTGATGAAGGGGGGAAGCGACAAGCAATCCTTCTCGTCCGGAAACCGGAGTATCATGCCGGGAGACCAGAGCCGCAAATCGAACGCACGGATACGGCCGGTGGAAGGCAGAAGCGGGTAGCCCAGAACTTCGGTCACTTCGCCGCAGCGGTAGGGATTGAAAAACAGTGTTTGCTTTCCCGCCCCTTTTCCGGATGCGTCCGGCCGGACACCGGCGCCCTTCATCCCGTGTCCTTTCACCGGACGGATGGGTTCGTCGGCGCCGATGATTTCAAGCATCCGGCGCCTGATCCGCCTCACGGGACGCGGGTACCGGCATACATGGTCCCTGAATTCGCAGTACAATCCCTTTCCCAGCGAATGGTCGATCAACAGTTCTTTTCTGGGATGGATTTCCCGTGCCGCCCTCAGGAGAATCAGGCACAGCGTCCACTGATAGGCGCGGAAGCCTTCAGGCGTGTGCACGGTCAACCATTTTATTCTGCAATGGTTTTGGATTGTTTCATGCAGGTTCAGGATGCGGTTGTCGACATTGGCCAAAACGACGTCATGCTGGCTTTCCCTGCCGGTCACTTCGAGTATTTCAAGCAGGGACGTTCCACGCGCAAAATGAAAGACCCGGTCATCTTCGACAACAACCCTGATTCGTTTTTTCTTTTCCTGAACTTCCATCTGTTATAACATAACTATTTTCTTCGGTTTATTCAAGGTATTTTTGGGCGAATCTCCCGAGAAAACAGCCGGATTTCATCCACTTACAGCCGGTCTGGCGATAACTTTACCGGTTTCATTTCCGTATAAATATTAGGCCATATCATGTGATAAACGGCATAAATGCAGTGGCAACAGGCGATTATCCATAAAATGACCATTTTAATTTTGCAATGGCATAAGAATTGCAAATTGAAAAAGTGTCACAAAAAAATGGCGGGGAAACATGAAAATCCTTTCCAAAAACCACCATCTGTGCGACGACGTGATCGCAGAACCCGAAAAATTTTCTCACCAGGGAAGCGGCCTGCCCTCGAATGACTCTTTCAGAATGATTGAAATCAAGAAGACCTCCGGCGGCCACGTGTCGGTCGAGGCCGTCATCGTTCAGAAACCGATGCATTCGTAACAGGGAGCCGGTCCATTGGCGCCATTCATTAAAAACCATTGGCGGTCGGAATTCGTCCTGCTGTTCAGCATGGTGCTGTTGTGTTCCGGCATGCTGTGGATGGAAAACCGCACTGAATTGAACGCCGGAACTTCCTTCATTGGAATCGGAGCGAGCGGCCTTCCAATCGAGGTACGGCCGGCGCTACAGGAAATCACCGGCAATCTGGCGGAGACCGGAAGAATCGAAACAGCCAGACCGCGCCGCATCACCATCGTGAACAAGGCGGGGACAAGGCGGACGTACTGGTTTGATCATGAGACCGTCTGGCGCGACGGGGATCCCGTCATCGGAAACGTCTTATCTTTCCATTTCGAATACAGGGACAGGTGGGGCAATCTGCTCACCCAGGGCGACCGGGATCCGGATTCCATCGAATCGGTCGGCGTCGCCATCCGCATTGCGTCACGGGGCCGCGAAGTGGCCGCGGCCGTCAAGGTGGAACTAGACAGGCAAGCCGGTTCCGTCTCCGGTGAATTCGCGTCCGTGATGGCGGCCCGCTGAAGAACAGGGTATTCTCCATTCACCTCCTTTCCGTTGAGAGGCCGTCCCGATTGGTCGGGGCGGCCTTTTTTTTTCTTGACATCAATCCGTGAAATGAGTAAACTGTCTGACGAAAAGCCCTGATGGCCGAACGGAATTGCTGACCGGCGGCGGTCATTCAACAGGCCTGCTCCGGGATTCTCGTTGAAATGGATGCCCGCATTTTTTAAAGACGGATGAATCCGATTTATGATTTTCGAAGATCATCTCCGGGGTGAATCGATGCAGTTCGAGGCTCGCCTGCACCGTTCACGGAATGGACTTTTCCTGAAACCGGCCTGTTGGGCCGTTTCGCTGGCCTGCGCTTTGCTTGCCGCGTCCGTCCGAGCCCAACCGGTCCGCCTGATTTCGCCGCAAGTCGTCGATCTGGGAACGGTGCTCGACGGCCAGTCCATCGAAGGCGAGATCCGTTTTGTCAATGCGGGCGCCGGGCCGCTGCACATCGCGTCGGTCCAGTCGAGCTGCGGATGCACGGCCGTGCTGCCGCATGAGACGGACGTGTCGCCGAACGACACCGGTGTCGTCGGTTTCATTCTCAAGACGACGGGGATGCACGGTCTGGTCCGCAAGGCGATTACCGTTTCCTTCGCGGATCCGGGCGTTGAAACCCTGTATGCGACCATCCAGGCCCGCGTGCGCGCTGAAATCGAGTTGAGGCCGTCCTTTATCGTTTTTCAGGGCATCCCCTTCAAGTCCGGCTCGGTCTACGCCGACACCATGCTTGTCCTGAACGGCTCCGGACGCCCCCTCCGGATCCTGAGAATCCAGGCCGACACGGACCTGATCCATACCGATTTTTTCCCCGCGTCCATTCCGCCCGACGGGGAGGCGCGCATCCGCATCATCCTGAAACCGAAAAAAGCCGAATATGTCAACGCGACCCTCACGATAGAAACCGACAGCCCCTCCAAACCGAAAACGATAGCACCCGTTTTAATCGACGTGACCGAGTGATCCGTGAAGACGTTCCGGCGCATGGTCGTTCTCGTTGCGGCGTCCCTGGCCATCGGGATTTTGTTCAACCAGTTCCTCGACGATGGAATTCCGTGGAGGCTTCTCGTTCCCGCAGGCGGGCGGCCCCCGCGCGTCCGGTACATGGACGTCGAATCGGCCTTCGAAGCGTCTCTTCATCAAAGCGCCGTCTTTCTGGATGTCCGGTCCCCGTCCGAATTCGCGGTAGACCGCATCCCGGGCGCCGTCAACGCGCCGTTCGGCGCTTTTTTCAGGCATCCTTCCGGTTTCACGCCGGCGGACAGGACATTGAAGATCGTGGTGTACGATTTCGAATCCGGTTCGAGAAAAGCCAGGCTGGTGGCGCAATGGCTGGTCCGGGGCGGTTATTCAAACACGGCCATGTTTTACCCCGGGCTCAGCGGATGGCTCGAGACCGGCAAACCCGTTGAAAAGGGGGGAGCGCCATGAACCGGCATCCCTCCGGGATTGTCGTCCTTGTGCTCCGCCTGGGTTTCGGCGCTCTTCTCATCGCGGCCTCGGTGGGAAAGGGTCTGCATCCCCTGGATTTCCAACAATCCGTGGACAATTACCGCGTCTTCGGGCCATGGCTTTCAACCTGGGCGGCGGTGTTCGTGCCCGCACTTGAAATGCTGACGGGCCTCTGCCTCGTCTCGGGACTGTGGCTCGACGCGGCCGCGCCGGTCAACGCGGCGCTGATGTCGGCCTTTCTGATGCTTGTTCTTCAGGCGTTTTTCAGGCATTTGAATATTCACTGCGGTTGTTTCTCGCTGAAGGGGGAACCCAACATAGACGCCGCAAAAATCGCCGAGAACCTTCTGTACGCGGCCGGGAGCATTCTATTGTACGTGCTCCAGGTCAGAGATAAAAAACCACGACCCGATCCCGGGAACCGAATCCCTTGCATCTGAACCTGCTGCAATCAGCCAGCGTCGTCGCCATTGTCCAGGCCCTCCTGATGTCCGTCTTTTTTATCCGGAATCCGAAGGGACGGAATCTCAGCAATTCCATACTGGCCGCGATGCTGATCATTTTCGCCCTGCAAACCGCCTCTTCTCTGCTCATCAACGGCGGAATGCTTTTCTATCATCCCCAGTACCGGAAACCGGTATTTGCCGTCAGCCAGACCGTGTTTTTAATCGCCCCCCTTCTGTACATCTATGTGTGTTCGGTGCTTGACCCGCGTTTCCGCCTGCGACAAAAACATGCGCTGCACGCGATACCGTTTCTGGCCGCATCGGTATACACTCTGTTTCTGTTCTTCAACCTCACCCGGATCTCCTATTGGGGGTACCCTGGCCGGTTTTTCCTGAGCGCTTCCGTTTTAATTCAGAACCTGGCGTATTTTGTCGCGCTGTTCCGGACGCTGAATGCAACCGGGCTGACCTGGAAATCATTCCTGTCGTACATCGACAATTCCAAGCTGGCCTGGGTCCGTTTTTTCATCGCCGGCTATATCGTGATCTGGGTCGTGCAGCTCCAGCTGTTCGTGGGGTGGGACGTGTTGAAAAGGCCGCAATGGTGCCCCTACGGGCACAGCCTGTATTTCGCGGCCGTTTTCCTTTTTTTCAACGCCATGGTTTATCTGGGGCTTAAGAAACCGGCTTTGTTCAACCAATCCCGGAAGTACGCCGTTTCCACGTTGAAAGAGCCAGACAAGGCACGGATCCGGAAGCGCCTGGCCTTCATGATGGAGGAACAAAAAACCTATACCAATCCCGACCTGACGCTACCCGAACTGGCCCAGACGCTGTCGATCGCCCCCTGCCACCTGTCGCAGATCATCAATGAATCGTACCAGCAGAATTTCCGCGATTTCATCAACCGGTACCGGGTCGAGGAAAGCAAACGCAAACTTCAGGGGAAAGACTCCAAAAGCGGCGTTCTGGAAACCGCTTTCGCGGTCGGGTTCAACTCCAAGTCGGCCTTCAACAGCGCGTTCAAGAAATTCACGGGCATCACGCCGAAGGAATTTAAAAATCGATCTTAGAAGTCAGATCAACGATTTCAGATCGCAGATCTGACATTTGAGATTTTTCTTCACAAGCTTAAATATCATTAACACACGCCATTTTCTTC
>JBFZEN010000465.1:0-6457 GCA_041306805.1 bacterium | reverse complement strand
GTTTTTCAGGATACGCCGACGCTGGCGTCGGCCTCCGCGACACTCGTCACGGGCAAGGCCAAGGCCGGCAGCAAGGTCGAGGTTTTTTCCGATCCGGGGCATCAGGGCATGGTTTTTCTCGGCAGCACCGTCGCGGACGCGTCCGGGCAGTTTTCGCTGGTCCCGATCGCCGTCCCGCCGTTTTCCTTCTTCACCGCGACGGCGACGGACGCCGAAGGCAACACATCGCCGTTCAGCGATCCGCTGCTTTCCTTGGTGGCGGAAGACGGTTCCGCTTCGCGCCCGAACGATTTCAGCCTGGAGCCCAATTATCCGAATCCCTTCAATCCGGTCACGCGCATCTCATACCATATGCAAAAACGGGCGCACGTCCTGCTCGATGTGTCCGATCTTTTTGGAAAAAAGGTCGTCAATCTCGCGGACGAAATTCAGGAACAGGGGGATCACCAGGTCGTTTTCAATGCGGCGGATCTGCCATCCGGGGTGTACCTGGTACGGATTAAAACGCCGGATTTTCAGGCATCCAGAAAAATGGCGCTGTTGAGGTAGCGGGGGGGGGGATGTCCATACAAACCACACGGCGGAAGACGTTCAAGGCGCTTGACAGGGCCCTCGTCGAAGCTCGCCGCGTCGACGGTCCTTCCCTTGAAAAGAGCCGTTTCATCGTATTCAGCGACACCCACAAAGGCGACGGGAAAACCGAAAGCGATGATTTCCGCCGCAACGCGGCGCTTTACAGCTACGCGCTTCGGCATTATTTCAACCGGGGCTACTCCCTGATCCTGAACGGCGACTGCGAGGATTGCTGGGAGACCGATCCCGGGCAAATCACCCGGGCCTACCGGAAAACGGCCTTTGCCGAAGAGAGAAAATTCAATGCGGCAGGCCGGTATTTCCGGATCGTGGGCAATCATGATGACGACTGGATGGACCGGTCCAACGTGGACCGGTTCCTGGCCCCGGTGCTGGGACCCGTGCGCGTTTTGCCCGCTGTCCTTCTCGGCGGCCGCGTCCTCGTGCTCCACGGGCACCAGGGGGATCCCGGCTACGACTTGCACGCCAAACGCAACCGCTGGATGGTCAGGCGCGTGTGGGCGCCGCTGCAGCGCAAGGGGCTCACGGACACCCTGTGGCCGTTGTTGCAGCGGTTCGGATTCGCGGGATCGGGACGCACGGCGCAGAACAATTACATGCGCAGGGAAAGGGACGAACTCCTGTATGAATGGGCGAAGGCGAACCGCCTGCTGCTCATCGCGGGGCATACGCACCGCGGCATGTTCCGATCCTTTTCCAAAATCGACCAGATCAGGGCGGTACGGAGCCTGCTGAAAAAAAAGGACCTTGCCGCGGTTTCTCAACGGGAACGGCTCCTGATCCGCCTGTCCGTCGACAGCATCGACCGCGTCATACGGGAATCCAGGGAAGAATTGAAGAGGGACAAACTGAAGAACCGCCTGGATGAAAACCCGGTTCCCTGCTACTTCAACGACGGCTGCTGCGTGAACATCAACGGCATCATGGGAATCGAGATCGACCGCGGAATCATACGCCTCGTCGAATGGGAAGTGTCAGACCCGTTGTCAAGGGGTCTGGGTCAGACGAAACGCAGCCTTCAATTGTACGCCTCAATCGAGAGAAGAATATACCAGAGCGGCCGGCTGAAACAGATCATTCGGATGATCGGAAACAAATCCTCAAAATGAGTTGATCCCGCGCCGCAAATCCATCAGGCCTTTTCCCGCTGTCCCGGAAAACCGTATCCATGCGGTTTCGACCGGGAACTGATTATTGAATAAATCCGAGCCCTGAAAGAAAATCGTCCGTCCGCTTCAGCGCGTCCGTCTCGACATTCTTGTCGGGACGGGGCCAGCCCTGGCCTGACAGGCTGTCCGGCGCCTCGCGGTTTTATTTTTTCAGTTTCTTTTTCGTCTCGGCCAGCGCCTTTCCGGCGAAACGGTTCGACAGCTCCGTCAGCATTCGGCCCGCCTTCACGGGATCCGGCTCCGTGATTCCGGCTATTTCCTTTTCATTCTTCTCCGTCGCCCGGAACACGTCCTCCTCGAAAGACCTTTTCCATCTGCGGACGGATCCGATCGTCTCGGCATAGCTGCTGTCCGTCTGCAGCATGAAGGCGTCGAAGACGTAATACGCGTGGTCCGGGTACAATGACCTGTAGCCCCGGTTTTTGCTGTTGTAATTCGCCAAAGCTTCGTCGATGGTCGCTTTTTCGTAATCCGGCGAAATCCTTTCAATCCCGTAGTACCACGGAATGAAGGGCTGGCAGCAGGGGTTCCGCGGCGCCACCCACATGACGTTTCCGACAGCGGCGGGCAGCCGGATGACGCTGCCGAAGTCAGTCATGCTGTTGCATATCCGCGTGGTCGTGGTGTTGGAATGCGGGCACCCATGCGCATAGGCTGGATTCATCTCGAATTCGGTTCCTTCGTAATGGTTCTCCAGAATACGCATCAGGTCCTGAATCAGGATTTTCTGTTTGGGCTTGAACGAGAAGGGAAAATCCGAATAAAAAGTGAATTTCTGCATTTCACCCGGCGCATGGTCGATGCGGGGCACCTTGTGCAGGTCGACAAAGGCGTCGCCGGGATTGTCTTCGTTGTGCGCGATGAACACCGAGCCGTCGGCCGAGGCGTTCCTGCCCACGAGGATGGTGAAGCAGTTGTATCCCGAAGTATCCTTCGCGGCCGCATTCCGCAGGTTGCAGGCCATGATCAGAATCAGGACCGGTATTTTTCTCATGATATCCCCCTTTTTTTCTTCTGGAATCATGCCGTCTCTACATCTTGAATCGGACGCTGACTCCCAGGTAGTTATTTTCGGGATCGATCAGAAAAGAGCCCAGCATCTGGGTGAAATCGTACCACACGTGGGCGGCCACGGCCGGCCCGATCCGGTAATTTCTGTTCTGAACGTCCCTGCCCAGCAAGTATCCCGCGACAGCCGCTTCAACCACCTGAACGCATGCGGCCTGATAATCGGGTTTCTCGGAGAACATCAGGTTTGAGAAATGGCCGGCGCCGAATATCAGGCTTGAAGCCATGAGCCCCTTTTTGCGGCCGAACCGGTAGTCCAAAAAAGGCATGAGATAGTTCCTGAACGCGTATTCCTCTCCGACTCCGGCGCCCCAGCTCATGGCCATGGACACCGCGCCGAATGCGGGCAATGCGGAATTCCGTTTGACATAACGGTCTATTAGATACATCCGGTCGACGTTCCTGATGTCGTCAGATCCGCCGGAGAGCTCGATTCCCAGCACGATTCCCGAAAGCAGCACCATTCCGCCGGTGATCGGAGTCAGGATATTTTCAGCCTTGAAGGGCGATAAGAACAATTCCCTGCCGGACAGCGCGTCGTATTGAAAACCGGGGTGGCGGTGTTTGAAAATCTCGAGGTTGTTTTTCAGCAGAATCAGTTTCTCGGTCTGGTAGGCCTGCAGTCCCATCCACAGAGGATAATTATAATAGGGGGTGGTGCTGCCGCTCTTTAAATCTTTATCATGTCGAAGACCCATGGCGATTCCGCCGATTTCCAGCACCGAGAAGACCGATCCTTCGATCATTTTGCCCTGATAAAAATAGGAGGCGCCGGGAACAAACACCGTCCATCCGGGTATGGGTTCAGGCTCCGCGGCGGGCGCATCCATGCTTCGTCCGGAAGCCGGGTGAAGGCATACGTACAGGCAGACGCATGTGATCAGTTTTGGCATTCAATGAAAATATAACAAGAACCTGATTCGGAATCAAGAAAGTTCGCCGAGCCTACGGTCCGGGGTAGCCCACGGCTTAAGCCGTGGGCGGCTTCAACCGGTGAATTTCGGGCGCAGTCTCAGCGACACGTTGACCAGGGCGATCATCACCGGAACCTCCACCAAGGGACCGATTACGGCCGCGAAGGCGGCTCCGGAATCGATCCCGAAAACGGCGACCGCCACCGCTATGGCCAGCTCGAAATTGTTGCTGGCCGCGGTGAAAGCCAGGGTCGTCGAGCGGCCGTATCCCGCCTTGATTTTTCTTCCCATGTAAAAACTGACCAGAAACATGACCACGAAATAGATCAACAACGGAACGGCTATCCGGATTACGTCCATGGGTATCCTGACGATGACTTCGCCTTTCAGGCTGAACATGACGATGATGGTGAATAGCAGGGCGATCAAGGTAAGCGGGCTGATCAAAGGAATGAATTTAGAGTGGTACCATGCCTTCCCTTTGGCTCTGACGAGAAACAGCCTTGTAAGCATTCCCGCGAGAAACGGGATGCCCAGGTAAATAAAAACGCTTTTGGCTATCTGGCCGATGGTGACGTTTACGGCGATTCCCCTGAGTCCGAATAACGGCGGCAGCACGGTGATGAATATCCACGCGTACACCGAATAGAACAGGACCTGGAAAATGCTGTTGAACGCCACCAATCCGGCGGCGTATTCGGCGTCGCCTTTGGCCAGGTCGTTCCAGACGATGACCATGGCGATGCAGCGGGCCAGTCCGATCAGAATCAGGCCCGTCATGTACTCGGGATAGGCGGGAAGAAATAAAATGGCGAGCAAAAACATCAGGATCGGACCGATCACCCAGTTCTGCAGAAGCGAGAGCCCCAGCACTTTCCAGTCCCTGAAAACGTCCCCCAGTTCTTCGTACCTGACCTTGGCCAGCGGCGGATACATCATCAGAATCAGTCCCGCCGCGATGGGAATGGAAGTCGCGCCGACCTGAAGGCGCGTGATCGCCCCCGTCACAAACGGGAACAGATACCCGATCGCAACCCCGGCACCCATGGCGAGAAAAATCCAGAACGTGAGGTATCGGTCCAGCAACGGGAGTTTTTTCGAAAGCGGGTTCATGAAACCGTCCTCCAGCCTGAAAAATGGATAAAGCATTGCGAAGGATTAACGGGGATCATTAACCGAGAAGCCTTTTTTCGCTGTAAGGTGTTCCATCGCGAACGCGATTAAAATAAAAACCGGAAGCGTCAGGGCGGTGCGGACCAAAGTGAAGCGCCAGCCCAGAAACCCGGTTTCAAAGGTCAGCATCGGAATTTTGAGCGTCGAAAAAGCTCCAAGATAGATGAAGATGTTTCTGGTGCTGCAGCCCTTTTTCCAAAGCATATGCGATACGGGGAAGGCTCCGTACAGGGGCCCGGCCTGAAGCATGGCGAGCAGAATGACCCATACGCTTCCCTTTATTCCCGATTCCTTCCCGACGTGTCGTTCCACCTTTTCGCGCGGGACCCACACGTCCAGCAATCCAATCAGGATGAACAGCACGGGGAGAAATGCGATCATTTCAAGGAAAAACGAACTGAAATGCGATACGGCGCGGGTTCCGATTTGAAAACCGGCCTTCGATGAAACGAACGCTCCCGCGGCGGCCAGAACCAAAATCGTCAGGCGTATATAAAGGCTTTGACTTTTTTTCACAGGATGAGTCCCATGCAAAAACCCACCATCAAGGCTCCCAGAAAGCTCAAGGCATTCCGCAGAATGGACGTTCTCCATCCGAAATATCGCTTTTCAATAGGCAGAGTGAAAATTCCGACCATCATTAAAGTCGTGATGAACACGGCTACTGATCCCAGAGACGCACCGCTTTTTAGAAGCACCGCGGCGAGAGGGAAAGCGATGAAACCGGGAACCAGGGCGATGGAACCCGCCAGGGCCGCGGCGGCGAATCCCCGCAGGCCGGAATCCCTGCCGATCCAATGGGAGAGCGTACGATCCGGCACGAGAGAAAGGAACAGGGCGGCCGCAGCCAGGACGATCAAAAAATCGGGAAGAATCCGCAGGAACATCCGCAGGCCGGTGTGAACGCCCTTCCACGTTTTCCGTCGGTCAAAAAGAAATGAAAGCAGCACCGCCGCCGCTGTGCTTATCCATAAGACGATCATCGCGTCCTTTTCGTCCTACCCGTGTTACGTGAACAGCATGTACAGTCCCGCGGCGATCACCAGAACGCCGCAGACTTTTTTAAGGATGACGGCTCCTTTCGAGCGGTCGTTCCATCTCAGATATTTCTGCACCATGCTGGTAAACGTGCCGGCCAGCACAATGACCGAACAATGCCCGATGGCATAAAACAGCACCAGAGAAATGGCAAAGATCAAACGGGAAGACGCCACTTTGAAAGCGATCCCCAGCATGGGCGCCATATAGGCGAAGGTGCAGGGTCCCAAAGCCACGCCGAAAAGAAGGCCGATCACGAATGCGGCAAGAGCGCCTTTCTTCTTCACTTTTGGCTGATTGGAAACGCCTATAAAGGGCAGATTGATCACCTCGAGTAGGTGCAGCCCGATCACAAAGAGGATCAGGGCAACGATAAAATTCCCTGTTTTCCCCACATCACCCATCATGCGTCCCATGAGACCGGTGATCAGGCCGATGACAGCGATGGTCAGCAGGATACCGACGGAAAAGAGTCCGGCCAGGGTGAAGGCCCGTTTCTTT
>JBFZEN010000464.1:0-2683 GCA_041306805.1 bacterium | reverse complement strand
ACCTGCTTCTGGGGGCGTCGCTTTATCTGCTGCTGCGGACCAAAAAAATACCGGTTGGGGCGTCCCTTTTCGCGTCGGCCGCGCTCATGTTCATGCCGCAGGTCATGGCCTACTCCGCGTTCGGGCACAACACCAAACTGGCCACGGTCGCGATGATTCCGCTCGTCTTTCTTCTTGTCGAGCGCCTGCTCGACAGGCAGAACCTGCTTTTCTTCTGCCTCGCCGGGCTGGCCGTGGGAATACAGCTGCTCAGGGCGCACGTCCAGATTTCGTATTACACCCTGCTGGCGGCGGGACTCTATTTCATCTACTGGGCCGTTTGCGCGGTCAAGGACAAGGAGAAATTCGCCCGCATGTTCCGGGGCGCCCTGCTTCTGGCCGGGGCCGTGATCGCGGGAGTGTTGATTTCAAGCGTGATGAATTTATCGGTGCTCGAGTATTCGAAATATTCCATCCGGGGAGGCGGCGAGACCGGCGGCGCGTCGTACGATTACGCCACGGGCTGGTCTTTTCATCCCAACGAGATCGTCACGTTTTTCAACCCCTCTTTCCTGGGATTCGGGGGCGCCACGTACTGGGGGCACCTGCCATTCACGGATTTCCCGCAATACCCGGGTCTTCTCGTCGTCCTGTTCGCCTGCCTCGCCATGGCGCTGAAGCGGAACCGGACCGCGTGGTTTTTCGCCGTCCTCGCCGCGTTCAGTCTAATCGCGTCGTTCGGGAAATATGTTCCTGTTTTATACGGCCCCATGTTCAAGGTGCTGCCCTTTTTCGACAAGTTCCGCGCCCCGAACATGATACAAATCCTGTTCGAGTTCTCCATGGCCGTGCTGGCGGCGTACGGATTCCAGGCCGTGCTCGACTTTCCCGCCCGGGCCGCAAAAGAAGAATTGATGCCGGTTAAAAAGGTGCTGAGCGGTTTCGGCGGTGTGCTGACGCTGATTCTTCTTCTGCTGGCCGCGGCGAAGGGTTCATATCTCCACTGGGCCGCCAAGGCGGGCGAAGGCGCGCTTGTCGCGCACGGCATGGCCGTGAACGACGCGATCAGGATGCTGGTGTTCTTCATCATCGCCTGTTTTTTAATCTGGTCCGCGCTCCGGAAGAACCTGGGCAAGTGGGGTTTCAGCATCATTTTGATCGTCCTTCTCGTGGCCGATTTATGGGTCTGCGACCGAAAGTTCGTGCAGTTCAGGCGCAAGGCCGATGAAAGCGGGCATTTCGCCGAAACGCCCGACGTCGCCTTTCTCAAACAGCAGCAGGGACCTTTCCGCATCCTGCAGGTGGCCGATTCCAGGGAGCCGAACTGGTACATGTACCACCTGATCGAGAGCGTGACCGGCTACCACGCAGCCAAGCTGCGCGTCTACCAGGAGACGCTCGACGCTTTCGGAATGCCCGATGCGTTTCTGCAGAAATACATCAAGCCCGCGGGAAACCAGGTGGCCCTGCGCGATCCCGGCGAAATTCCGCAGGACCGGCTCAGGGCGCACCGCGCCTTCATGAGCATGCTCAACGTGAAATATATTTTGTGCCCGTACATGATTCCCGACACGTCTTTCCATGTGCTGCTCGCGCCGCAGACGCCGGGCCTGCCCGCCGTGTACGGCGTCGGCGGCGGGCTGCCGCGCGTGTTTTTCCCGAAAAAGGTCGTCCCCATGCGGGGGAGGGATGCCATCCTCGGCTATATGGCAGGCGGATCGTTCGATCCGGCAGAGACGGCCGTGGTGGAGGAGGCGCCGCCCTTTGATGTCCGGGTCTCGGAAGGCAACCGCGCCGAAATCGTCTCGCGGGACATGCATCGCATCTCCGTCCGCGCCGAAGTGAAGACGCCTTCCCTCATGGTGCTGAGCGAGGTGTTTTACCCCGCCGGATGGAAGGCCACCGTGGACGGCAGGGAAGCCAGGATTTACAAAACCGATTACGTGCTGCGCTCCATTTTTCTCGAACCGGGAGAACATACCATTGAAATGGTTTTCGCGCCGAAAGCCCTGAAAACGGGTCTATGGATCAGTCTGGCGTCGACGCTCCTTCTGGCCGCGGGCGCTGTCATTGGAGCCCGGACAACCCGCCGGAAAAAGGTTTCCGGCACCGTCCCCGGGGCAGCAGGCGGGTTGAATTGAAGGCGCTGCTGCTGCGCGTGTTCGGGGGCGTGAAGGGGCTGGTGTTCATCGCCGCGGTCGCCGCGGGGCTGGGCCTGCACCTGTACACCCAGCGCGTCATTCAGGGGCTCAGGGCCGAATCGAGGTCGCTGGTGCAGTTCTACGCGCGCATGTACGCGCGCGTGGCCGAAACCGAGTCGTCCGAAGACATCGGTTTCATATTCGACGAGATCATCCAGCGGACGACGTTCCCGCTCATCCAGACCGACGACATGAAGAATCCCGTGGGCTGGAAGGGCATCGAAGTGGACCCGGACGACAAATCGGAAGCCGGGTTGGAAAAAGTCCGGAGGATGGTGCGGCACATGGACGGGGAAATCGATCCCGTGCCCATCAAGTACAAGGAACGCGTGCTCGGCTACCTGTTCTACGGCGATTCGCGCCTGATCCGGCAGCTTAAATGGCTGCCCTACGCGGAGGCCGGAATCATCGGCCTGTTCATTCTGTTCGGATTTTTCGGGTACGCCAACATCAAACAGAACGAACAGAGGCACATCTGGGTGGGCATGGCCAAGGAGACGGCG
>JBFZEN010000463.1:0-4198 GCA_041306805.1 bacterium | reverse complement strand
GAAAACGCAGAAACACATCATGGTTGACCAGTTCGGATACCGGCCCGGTGATAAAAAAACGGCCGTGATCGCCGACCCGCAAATCGGCTTCAATGCAGCGGACGAATTCGTCCCGGGCCGGGTGTATGAAGTCCGCCGTTGGAAAGACGATACCGTGGTCTATTCCGATTCTCTTGTCCAATGGAACAGGGGCGCGATCGATTTCACCTCGGGCGACCGGGGCTGGTGGTTCGATTTCACCCCCCTTCGGGAAGAAGGCGACTATTATCTCTTCGACACGAAGAAAAAGGCGGCATCGCACGGATTCCGCGTCTCGCGGAACGTGTACCGGGACGTTTTGAAGGCGGCCATGCGTGTTTTTTACTACCAGCGCCTGAACGAACCGAAAATAAAACCCTGGGCCGAGGAGCCGTGGATCGACGCGGCCGCGTTCATGGGGCCGGGGCAGGACGGGGAGGCGCGGGACGTTTACGACAAGGAAAACGCCGCCTCCGCGAAAGACCTTTCCGGGGGATGGATGGACGCCGGAGACTACAATAAATACGTCACCTTCGCCGAAAACCCCGTCCACCAGCTCTTGACCGCCTACGAGAGAAATCCCCGCGCCTTCACGGACGACGCCGGCATTCCCGAATCGGGAAACGGAATTCCGGACGTGCTGGACGAGGTGAAATTCGAGCTCGACTGGATCAAGAAAATGCAGCAACAGGACGGCGGCCTCCTGATCAAGATCGGGAACATCGACTGGAACTCCGCCTCGCCCCCCGGCTCCGACAGGCGGCCGCGTTATTACGGACCGGAATGCTCGTCGTCATCCATCGCGGGCGCGGGCATGTTCGCCCATGCCGCCCTCGTTTTCGGAAAATTCCCCGCGCTGGCCGCCTGGGCCGCCGACTGCGGGGAACGGGCCGTCCGCGCGTGGGACTGGTTCCGGACCCATCCCCGGTCGGAATCGTGCGACACCCAGGAAATCAAATCGGGCGACGCCGACCGCTCGCTCGACATGCAGGATCAAATGGAGGTCGTATCGGCCGTTTACCTGTTCGCGCTGACGGGCGGGCGGAATTACCATGACTCGGTCAGAGGCAAATATGCGTTGACCGCGCCTTTCTACGACACCTGCCTTTTTCTTCACTGCATTCACCAGGGCGATGCCCTTTTGTTCTATACGACTCTGCCGGAAGCCGGCGCCGCCGTGAAGAACGCTGTTTTATCGCAGCGCCGGATGCAGGGAAACGGCCTGGACGTATATAGGAATGATCCCAGGTCGGACCTGTACATGGCCTACCTGCCCTCCGAGGCGTATACCTGGGGTTCGAACAACGCGCGCGCCGCTTTGGGCAGCGCGAACCTCGACTTCCCGGCCTTCGGACTGGATGGCGGGAACCATGAACGGTTTACGGACCGCGCCCTCGGTATTCTGCACTATTTCCACGGCGTGAACCCCCTCGGCATCGTGTACCTGAGCAATATGTACGGCTGCGGGGCCGAAACCTGCGCCGACGCGATATGGCACGACTGGTTCGGAAGCGAAACCGGATGGAAGAAAAATCCGCCTCCGGGATACGTTCCCGGAGGCCCCAATTTCTGGTACAACGGGAGCCGGAAGGACATTCCGGCGCAGCCCCCCCAGAAGTGCTACCTGAACTGGAACAGGGGCTATCCTGAAAATTCATGGGAAATCACCGAGCCGGCCATTTACTACCAGGCGTCGTATATCAGGCTGATTTCGAGTTTCGTGGAAACAGATTGATCGTGCATCGCATCGACCGTTTGGAAGCAACCCGCATGCATGAAAACAGGCCCGTCAAAAGAGTGCTTGACAAATGCACAATAATGATGCATATTTATACATACATTTTATATGCATGGAGGCTGTGGTGAGAACCACCCTGAATATCGAGGATCAACTCATCCAAAAAGCGTCCAGATTGACGGGGGTCACTGAAAAGACTTCTTTGGTAAAAATGGGCCTGCAGGCGCTGATTTCACTCGAAAGCGCCAAGCGATTGGCAAAATTGGGCGGAACGGAAAAAAATCTCGAAATGATTCCGCGCAGACGAATTGCATGAATACCAAATGATTCTTGTCGACACCTCCGTATGGGTTTCACATCTCCGAAAGGGCGATGCCCGCCTTGAATTTCTGCTTCAAGACGGGCAGGTGCTCTGCCATCCGTTCGTCATCGGTGAATTGGCTTGTGGAAATATCGGAAACCGGATCGAAATATTGACGCTTCTGAGTTCCCTTCCCTCATGTTTCGCGGTCGAACACCATGAAGTGATGCAATTTGTACAAAAAAATCAATTATCAGGCAAGGGCCTGGGATATGTCGATGTCACGCTTCTGGCATCGGCTAAAATAACCGGGGCTCTCATTTGGACCCTTGATTTAAGCTTGAAACGGGCTTCCGGCTTTTTGAAAATAAATCATGTGTCTCTTTAGAGAGAAACCACAATGACGATTCTCTTGGGAGCGGTGGATCTGGTTCTTTACATCACCGTGGCCGTGATTTTGATCCTGAAATACTGCAGCACCAGGGAGGCGGGCCTTATCTGGCTGGTCATGCCGCTCGTGCTGATTCCCGCGCTCGCCCTGCCCGTCACGCTGTGGCGTCACGCCATGCTGGACCGGTTCATTGCGGGAAAAGGTGCCGTGCTTTTCCCCTTCAACTGGATCGCAGAGGGGCGCCTCACGCCCGGATCCCTTTTGACTTTGCTGAACTTCGCGGACCACGTCGCCTGGGGCGTTTTCGCGCTTGCGGCCGTGCTGGTTCTGATCCGCCGGAAAAAATAAGGAGTCATCGATGACCATATTGGTGCGCAATCTGTCGAGGGAGACGACCGAGGAGGATCTGTGGCAGATGTTCCTCCCTTTCGGAAGGGTGCGTTCGCTCACGCTCGTCATGGATCCGTTGACGGGCAAGTCCAAGGGATTCGGATTCGTTGTCATGCCGAAAGAGATCGAGGGAATGGCGGCGATCAAGGAATTGAACGGCAGTACTGTCCGCGGCGAAAAAATCAGGGTGAAAGTGTCAAACCAGGCTGCCAGGCCGGGCGAAAAGAAGATCTGGCATCGGCGCCCCGCGCAACTCGATTATAAGGGAAGGCCCAAACCCGGCGGAAAACCCGAAACCTGCTGGCGCGGCGCGAACCGCCGGAATCCGCCCTCCAGGCGCGGGAGATGAGGAGATACACAATGAAGAAAGAGGATGTAATCTACCGCCTTCTGCAGCGCCATCTAGACAAACAGGCTGTCGGTTTTCCGGCCGTGAAGTCGGGGGCCGACATCCGCCTGCTGAAAAGGCTGTTCACGCCCGACGAGGCGGCGCTGGCCCTGCACCTTTCCTACAAGCCTTCGCCCCTGGACGAGATCGTCCAAAAGGCGTCGCCCGGACGGACGGCCGATCAGACCAAGTCCCTGCTCGACAGCATGCTCATGAAGGGGGCCATCGGGTGGAAGAAAAAAAACGGGGTGAACCACTGGTTCGTCATGCCCATGGTCATCGGCATGTACGAGGCCCAGGACGGCGTTCCCTCGCGCGCATTCCTTCTGGACGCCATGGCCTACATGAGAACGCCGGCCTTCGGCACGTCCATGCTCGCGGCCAGGCCCTCCCAGATGCG
Source organism: bacterium (assembly GCA_041306805.1). Taxonomy (GTDB): domain Bacteria; phylum Zhuqueibacterota; class QNDG01; order QNDG01; family DTFT01; genus JBFZEN01. Next base: position 572 of record JBFZEN010000463.1, on the reverse strand, counting down.
CACCATTCCCATCGATAAAACAATCTCCGCGGAGCACGGCACGGCCACATACGAACAGATCCGCGCCGTCATCCGCGACGCGCCGCTCCCCATCGTGGCCGTCCAATGCATTTGCCGCGAAGCCATGGTCATGAGAAAGAGGCCCTGCAAACAGACGCGGCGGCTCGAAACCTGCCTGGGTTTCGGCGACATGGCGGCCTCCGCGCTCAGACGCGGTCACGGCCGGGAGATCTCCCGCGAGGAGGCGCTGAACATCCTCGCCCTGAACGAGAAGGACGGGCTGGTTCTTCAGCCCGCCAACGCCCAAAAGCCCGAATTCGTCTGCTCGTGCTGCGGCTGCTGCTGCGGCATGCTCAACATGCTGAAACGGCTGCCGCGCCCGCTCGATTTCTGGACCTGCGGTTTCTACGCTTCGGTCAACGCGGATCTTTGCACCCGCTGCGGCAGGTGCGTGACCCGGTGCCAGGCCGGCGCCGTCGCATTGAAGGGACCCGGGGGCCGGGCCAAAATCAGCCTGAACCGCTGCATCGGCTGCGGCCTGTGCGTAACCACGTGCCCCGCGTCGGCCATCA
>JBFZEN010000462.1:0-5374 GCA_041306805.1 bacterium | reverse complement strand
GCCCTACGGGACACCGGGAGAACTGGAAAAACCGACGGCGTATATACTGGTTTTGATCGATCTCCACAAGAAAAAAAAAGGCGGCGAAGTGGATGCGGCCGCGGCCGTCGAAAACATGCTTCTGACCGCCGCGGAGGAAGGTGTGGGAACATGCTGGATCGGTTCCTGCAACCATAGGAAAATCAAGGGGCAATTCCGCATTCCGCACCATATGAAACTTCAAGCGGTCGTGGCCGTCGGATTTCCCGCCGAGCAGCCGCTGACCGTTGAAATGCATTCTTCCATGAAGTACTGGAAGGACGAACACGGCGTACTGCACGTGCCCAAACGAAAGCTCGAAGATATCTGTTTCATCAACGGTTACGCCTTTTCAAGGAAAGATTGAATTGGAACCAAAGGAACAACGAATGGGTGAAGACGAGAGACGAGGCCGGAGAGGAGACCGCGGCGACCGGCGCCCCAGGCGTTTCGATAGACCGCCCCCGGATCCGGCCGTACTGGACGCCATCCATCGCGTCGACGATTCCGTGCGCGAATCGATGGAGCCGGTTTTTGTACCAGGCCTGAACGCTTTTCAGGTAAAAATGGTATCGAAACATTACGGACGAGGCGACGAGGTCAAGATCAAGATCATTGAAAATGAGGATCAGTCGGTAACGCTGAAAGCGTATCCTGTGGGCAGGCTGCGCCGGCTCGCCGAAACGCGGGCGCAGGAAGTCCTGCTCAATGGTGAAACACAGCATCTTCCCTCCATGGGTTCTTTTGAACGATTCGTGGTTCACGAATACATCAAGAACCGCGGAGGCCTTCGGTCCGAAAGCTCAGGCGAAGGCGAAGAACGGCATGTGGCCATATTTCCGGTTTTTGGAAGGACGCCCAGAAAAGCCAAACGCAGATTGACGTGATTGCCAATTCCGATGCCGCCCGGCTATCATGAAGGTCAATGACATGGGTAAAAACGTTCTTGTGGTGGACGATGAGCCGATGGTGCAGTACAGCGTTAAGCGCGTTCTTGAATCATCCGGTTTCACCGTAGCCTGCGCCGATTCGGGACCGGCCTGCCTTGAACTGCTCCGCAAGGGATTCAAAGGGCTGATTCTGATGGACATCGTCATGCCCGAAATGGACGGGTGGGATACCATTCAGGCGATGGTGGATGAGGGTTTGAACGAAGGCAATGTCATCTGCATGCTGACGGGAAAGGAAGTACCGGACGTCAAGATGGACCAATTGAAGGAATATATCCTCGATTATGTCAGAAAACCGTTTGATAACGCAAAACTGGTTCAAGTCGTCTCATATTATTCCGGTTTCATCGCCTGAACGAACGGGCGATTCCGCACATGGTTGATCGCATCATCGTGATGGGTTCGTCGGCGGGGGGGCCGCGGATCCTTAAAGAAATCTTTTCCGGAATGCCGAAATTAAACGCCGGCATGGTTCTGGTTCAGCACATGCCGAGGTTCATCAACCAGTCGCTCAGGGAAAGCATCTCCCGCGTGACGGAGATGACCGTCGCTGTCGCTGAAGACGGCGACATGCTGGAGAACGGAAAAGTGCATATCGCTCCAAGCGAACTCCATCTCCAGTTGGTCCAGAACAGGCATCTCCGCCTCATCAAAGGGGAAAAGATCAATTTCGTCTGTCCGTCCGTCGACGTGACCATGATGTCGTTGAAGCCGATGGACGGAATGAAGATGTACGGCGTGATCCTGACCGGAATGGGGCGGGATGGAGCGGACGGCATCGCCTACATGAAACGCATCGGCGGAGTGACGGTGGCCCAGAACGAGGAAACCAGCGCCGTTTTCGGCATGCCCAAGGAAGCCGCGGCGACGGGATGCGTCGATTACGTTCTCTCGCCCGTTGAAATCCGCGAAAGGCTGATTCAATGGATCGGCGTCGCCGTCGGCCGCTAACCATCAGGAGGCATGAGTGAGCAAGAGTGAAATCAAGTCCGAGATCCGCCAGTTGGCGGTCAATACAATCCGCATGCTCGCGGTGGACGGTACCAACAAGGCGAATTCAGGACACCCGGGAATGCCCATGGGCATGGCCGATTGCGCTTTCGTTTTATGGACGCAGTTCATGCGTTACAATCCGACCGATCCCGAATGGCCGAACCGCGACCGGTTCATCCTGTCGGCCGGCCACGGGTCCATGCTTTTATATTCGCTTCTTCATCTGGCCGGTTACGAGGTCACGCTGGAAGACCTGAAACAATTCCGACAGTGGGAAAGCCGCACACCCGGGCATCCGGAGTACGGGTGCCTGCCAGGCGTCGAAACCACAACAGGTCCGCTGGGACAGGGATTCGCCAACGGGGTCGGAATGGCCCTGGCATCCAGAATGGCGGCGTCCCGTTTCAATCGGAAAGGATTTTCGATCGTCGACCACCGCATATTTGCCATCGTCAGCGATGGGGACCTGATGGAGGGCGTGTCTTCGGAAGCCGCCTCGATCGCGGGACACCTGAAACTCGGGAACCTGGTTTACCTGTACGACGACAACTCCATCACCATCGAGGGAAGCACGAACCTGGCCTTTTCTGAAGACGTTGAAAAACGGTTCCAGGCGTACGGATGGCACACCGTTCGCATTGACGGGCACGATCACGACGCCATCGCACGGGCGATCGAATCGGGCATCCGGGAAGAGGAAAGACCCACGCTGATTCTGGCCAAAACCCATATCGGTTTCGGAAGTCCGAACAAACAGGACAGCGCCTCCGTCCACGGCGCCCCCCTGGGAAAAGACGAGACCGTGAAGACCAAGGAAAATCTGAAATGGCCCCTTGAACCCGAATTTTACGTGCCCGAAGAAGTCAAAACGGTTTTCCGGCTCCGGGTTCAAAAAATGAAATCATTCTACGACGACTGGCAGAAAGATTTTTCATCGTGGCAAAAAGCCTTTCCCGAGTTGATGGAGTTGTGGCAGAAAATGCGCTCAAAGGAATTGCCGCGGGATCTGGAAGAGCAGCTGATTGCAGCCGCTCCGGAAAAACCCACCGCCACGCGGCTGGCGGGAAACAAGGTATTGCAGAAAGCCGCCGAACTCGTGCCCGGGCTGACGGGGGGCTCGGCTGATCTCCATCCTTCCACCAAGACACTGATCGACAAGGAAGCCGCCGTGGCCCCCGGCCAATTCTCGGGTCGCAACCTCCATTTCGGCATCCGTGAGCACGGAATGGGAGGGATATTGAACGGCATGGCCCTGTACGGCGGCCTGATACCGTACGGCTCCACCTTTCTGGTATTCTCCGATTACATGCGGCCGTCCATCCGCCTGTCTTCCATCATCGGAACCCAGGTGATTTTCGTATTCACACACGACAGCATTTTCGTGGGAGAAGACGGACCGACCCACCAGCCGGTGGAGCAAATCGCCGCCCTGAGGCTGATTCCCAACCTCATCGTGCTGCGTCCGGCCGACAGCATGGAGACCGCGCTGAGCTGGTCGTACGCGCTGCGTCACCAGGACGGACCCACGGTGATCTGCCTCACCCGGCAGAACGTTCCCAACCTGAAACGCCCGGACGGTTTTGCGCCCCGGAGCATGTACAAGGGCGGTTATATCATCGTGCGTGAAAAGGGGGCAAATCCCGATGTGGTTCTGGTCGGCACGGGTTCCGAAACATCGGTCGCCGTGGAAGCATCCGCGATGCTGGCGCAGAAGGGGGTGAACGTGCGCGTGGTTTCAATGCCCTCGCGGGACTTGTTCCAGAGACAGCCGAAATCGTTCCAGGAAACCATCATTCCTCAGAAGAACGTGCCCGTCGCCGTGGTCGAAGCGGGCGTGTGGCACGGGTGGAGGGAGATCACGGACGGTCCGTTCCTGTATCTGGGAATGAACCGGTTCGGGGCTTCGGCTCCATATGAGATACTCGCCGAAAAATTCGGATTCACGGGAAAAGCGGTGGCCGAAAAAGTGGGGATGTGGCTGAAGGAAAAATAGCAGAGTGTGCGATCATCCAATAAAAAAACCCGTTTGGTTCTCGCCGAACGGGTTTTTTTATTACACCTGAAGCACGCCGTTTTCCAGGATCTTTTTTCCGTCGATGATGAGGGTGGGTTTCAGCAGAATGCCGTCCAGATGGCAGTGGGCCGACACTTTTCCGTCGAAGGAGAGATTGTTCCCCAGGGCCACATGGGCCGTTCCCAGTATCTTTTCGTCCTCGAGCGTGATGCCCGTCAGCTTGGCCTTCGGATTGGTTCCCACGCCGATTTCGGCTATGTTCTTTCCGGGTTTTCCAAACCGTTCCAAAAGCTTGCGGACTTTTTTGGCTTCGTCCCCGCCCGTGATGCGCGTGACGTATCCGTTTTGAATGCGCATCTGTATGGGTTGGGAGATTTTGCCGATGACCGGGAAGGAACCGTCGATGACCAGAGCGCCTTGCGTGGAACCCTGGACGGGGGCCGCGCATCCTTCTCCGGCCGGCAGGTTTGAGAACTGACCCGATTCGTGGATGATTCCCGTGTCGGCGTATCCTTTCATCCGGACGATGGAGAAGGTCAGATCGGTTCCGGCCGGCGAGGTCAGGCGCCCTTCGTGGCCGATGGTGAATATGTCGGCAATTTTTCTGCTCGTATCGGAGATGAAACGGTATTCCCCGTCCATGGTTCGAATCAGGCTGTCGGCCGTGATTCCTGGTAGGCTGGCGATGCGTGCTCCTTTGCGTGAAGCGTCGCGCCTCGCATTGGTATGCGACAGGGAATGGCTTGTCACCAGAACGACCACGTCGTTCAGGGCCATCAGGTGGGCAACGGGTTTGGACAAAGATGTCCCGTACGGCGTCGCGGGCAAAACCAGGTAGGTGCACTGATCCGACATTTCCTGCGCTTTATTGTAAAAGGCCTGCCCGATATCCATTTTTGGCGCGTCGGCCAGAATCAGCGCCGATTCATCGGACCGCAGGTTCAGACAGTGTTTTAATGCGGAATGAGCCGCTGTCTGCAGCGTGCCCATCATGCGATTCTCTCCCGATAAGACCCGGACGAACGCCGGATCAGTTCTTTTTCTTCAGCATTGAAAGCGGCGTCCGGATCAGAACGGTTCCCAAAAGAACCATGACAGCTACGCCCAGCCACCAGAAACCGTTAAAAGACGGGCTGATGCCTATCCATTCCTTCAAATTGAGGTTCATGATGACGAGAAATGCGAGCAAAATACCCGTCAGGGCTTCGCCTGCGATCAGGCCCGAGGCCAGCAGCAAGCCTGTATTTTCAACGGTCTCCTTCCGCCCGGTGTTCTTCCCGATGCGTTTCTCGGCCAGCTTGTCGAGTATGATTTTGATCAGACCGCCGATGAAAATAGCAAAAGTCGTATTGAACGGCAGGTACATGCCGACGGCGATCAGCATGGGGGAAGGCGATTG
>JBFZEN010000461.1:0-4690 GCA_041306805.1 bacterium | reverse complement strand
AAATGAGATCGGAAATCGGAAATCTCGAAGACCTTCGGTCTGAAATCGTTTATCACTGCTTGCCGCCTCCCGCCGACTGTCCGCTTTCTTTGCCGAACCCCGATTCACGATAACCTGCCTTATTTGCGCCGCACTTCCTGCAGCCTTTTGGTCAGCGCGGGAACGATCTGGAACAGGTCGCCGACCAGGCTGTAATTGGCCACGGTGAAAATGGGCGCGTCGGGATTCTTGTTGATCGCGATGATGATGTCGGAAGACGACATGCCGACCAGATGCTGAATTGCGCCCGAAATGCCCACCGCGATGTAGATTTTCGGCTTGACGGTTTTTCCGGTCTGACCGACCTGGTGCGAATATTTGATCCATCCCGAGTCCACGGCCGCGCGTGAGGCGCCCACCGCGCCGTCGAGCACCTTGGCCAGCTGTTTCAGCATTTCGAAATTTTCCGGTCCCTTCATGCCCCGCCCTCCCGAAACGATGATGTCGGCTTCGGTCAGATTGACGGTTTCCTCAATTTCCTTGACGACTTCGAGAACCGAGGTGCGCGAGGCGGCGTCCTGGTTTGAAACCTCCACGAGCACGGTTTCGCCTCCGACTCGTCCGGGATCATGAGGGGCCTCATCCATGACCTTGTGGCGCACCGTGGCCATTTGCGGCCTGTGGTTTTCGCAGCGTATCGTGGCCATGATATTGCCGCCGAAGGCGGGCCGGGTCTGCAGGAGATGTCCCGATTGAGGGTCAATAGCCAGTCCCGTGCAGTCGGCCGTGAGCCCCGTTTTCACTTCCACGGCGGTGCGCGGTATCAGCGACCGGCCGATGGTCGTGGCCCCGGTGAGCACGATCTCGGGCTTGTACTGTCTGATCATCTTGGCGAGCACCCGGCTGTAGGCCTCATCGAGGTAATAAGCCAGACCCGGATGCTGGGCCACATATACCTTGTCGGCTCCGCGCTGGAACAGGGCCCGGGCGTGTTTTTCCACGTCATGTCCGATCAGCACGGCGGCGAGTTCCGTTTGCCTCGCCCCGGCGAGCTTTTTTCCCGCGCCGAGAAGCTCCCAGACCACCGATTGAATCACACCCTCTTTGTGTTCGGCAAACACCCATACTCCCCGATAGGCCGACAGGTCGACCTGCGGTTTGTGTTCGCGCTCAATGACGATGGCATTGACAGGGCAGGGCTCCACGCAGGCGCCGCAGAACGTGCATTTGCCCGGGTCGATGACGGCCAGATTGTCTTGCATGGATATCGCATCGAAAGGGCATGCTTTCAGGCATACGGAACAGCCGATGCATTTATCAAGAACGACGATGGAAGACACAGCAGGCTCCTTGTTTTTACGTCCAGATTTATCCGAACAACTGATCCTGTTTCACGGTCTCGATGAAAGAGGCCACGATCGCATCAGGCTCCCCCTCGAAGCGCTTTCCGCCGGAACGCGGCGGAGGCGAAAATATTTTCTCAACCCAGGTGGGCGAACCCGTGAGGCCCAGACGCTGATCTTCGACATCCAGATCCTTCCCGCCCCACACGGGTATATTGGCCTTCCTGGACTGCATCACCCCGCGCAGCGACGCCAGCCTGGGCTCGTTGATCCCTTTCACCACGGTGATCAGCATCGGCAGCGGGCCTTCCATCACTTCATACCCTTCCTCGGTCATGCGCTCGGCCGTGATTTTCTCCGGTGAAATTTCGCGTATCGACTTGACGAATGCGATTTGCGGTATGTCAAGGTGGATGGCGATGCCGGGGCCGACCTGGGCGGTGTCCCCGTCCACGGCCTGTTTGCCGCAGATAATGAGATCAAACGCGCCTATTTTTTTAATGGCCCGGGCGAGCGTGTACGACGTGGCCAGGGTATCGGAACCCGCGAACGCCTTGTCGGAGATCAAAATCGCCTCGTCGGCGCCGACGGATATGGCTTCTCTCAGCACCTTTTCGGCCTGGGGCGGCCCCATGGTGATGACCGTTACCTTGCCCCCCATTTTTTCCTTGATCCGGATTCCTTCCTCGACGGCATAGGAGTCGAAAGGATTGAGTATGCAAGCCACACCCTCGCGCACCAAAGTGTTCGTCTTGGGATCGATCCGGACCTCCGTCGTGTCCGGCACCTGCTTGACGCAGACGATGATGTTCATGAGACTCCTCTATTTGCCTGATCAGAACCTGAAACCGTCTTGCATTGCTTTTACACGGCAGTGATCAAACCATGTTTACAGCCCTGAACTTTGAATTTCGAATCTGCCTCCGTCTTCACGCTCTCTTATCGGCAACCCGATAGATCCATATAAATGCCAGATAAACGAGAAGCATCCCGAAAACGATCCAGATGGGAGCCACGTGGCCTTTGAACTCATACCATCGAAGCTTCTGCATGGGCGCGTTCAGCAGGGCCAGTGAAAGCGTGTTGTTCATGGCATGCACCGCGATGCAAGGGTATATGCTTTTTGTCTTCCAGGCAATCACGCCCAGAAACACGCCCATGACCAGAATTTCCAGTGTCCACCAGGGGTTGAAATGGACGGCGGTGAAGATGAGGGCTGTTGAAAAAACGGCCTTGTTCACGTTCCCGTTCCGTTCGAGCGTGCCCTGCAGAACTCCCCTGAAAAGCATTTCTTCCCCCAGGGGGGCGACCACGCACAGGGCCGCCGCAAGGATCGCCATTTCCTTGAGCGATTTGGCACGCATCAAATCCTCAAGCGCCTTGAGAATGCCGGGCGACATGGGAATGATTTTCTGCACGAGCCTGTCCAATTCGTCCGACACGGGAGCCATGCCGAGCCCGATCAGCGCCCCGGCGGCCAGGAGCCGAACATCCACGGGGTTCAGGCGGAACACCTCATTGAACGGCAACCGCTTGACGGCGTAAAAGACGACGGCGGGAATCACCATCATGATGCCGCTGACCAGAAGGTTCCATTTTCCCAGAAATGGAAAACCGAGAAGCTGGGCGACTAAAGCAAGTGAAAAACCGAAGAAAACCATGAGAAACGCGTCTCGGAGCGACGGCAGCCGGGCTTCATTCGGACTCAATCGGGCCTCGCTTTCATCAGCGTTTCCTGCAATGAGTCGAACGGCACCGATTCCTGCGAACCGCCTTCCATGCGTCTGACCAAGGCTTCATTTTTTGCCAGTTCCGATTCGCCGATGATGACCACGAACCCGGCCCGGCGCCTGTCGGCTTCGCGCAGCTGGGCCTTGAGGCTGCGCCCGCCGAAACCCATGACGCCTTCCAGGCCTTTTTCCCTCAAATCCGTCAAGACGGCCACGGCCTTTTTTCCGGCCTCGGCTCCCTGCCAGGCGAAATACGCGAGAGGACGCGGCGCCTCCGGAACCGTGCCGTGCTGGTTTTGCAGCGCCATCACGATGCGTTCGATGCCCGAAGCGAAACCGACGGCCGGCGTGGGGGGCCCTCCGAGAATTTCCGCGAGGCCGTCGTAGCGCCCTCCGCCGCATACGGCGTTCTGGCTTCCGATTCCCTCGGCCCAGACTTCGAATACGGTCTTTGTGTAATAATCGAGCCCCCGGACCAGGCGGTGGTTCAGCGTGTACGGCTTTTTCAGCGCGTCGAGATAGCCTCTCAACTCCTGAAAGTGGGCCGCACATTCGGCGCAGAGGTGTTCGTATATCGCCGGCGCAGAGCCGATGAAACCCTGGCATGAATCGGCCTTGCAGTCGAGCAGCCTCAGCGGATTTTTCACCAGTCTTTTTTTACAGTCGTCGCAAACCGCGTTCTTGCGCTCTTCATAGTACGATGCCAGCCGGTCCATGTATACGGGCTTGCATCGGGGGCACCCGATGCTGTTCAGCTGAAAACCGAGATTGCGGAAACCCAGCCTGTCGTACAGATGCCAGGCCACCTGCATGATCTCGAAATCGAGCGCCGGGTCCGATTCGCCGAGCGCCTCGACATTGACCTGATGGAACTGGCGGTACCGACCGGCCTGGGGTCTTTCATAGCGGAATACCGGCCCCATGGACCAGACCTTCACCGGCTTGGGAAGGCTGGCCATACCGTGCTCGATATAGGCCCTGACCACGCCGGCCGTGAATTCGGGGCGGAGCGTGATCTGCGTGCCGCCCTTGTCGGTGAAGGTGTACATTTCCTTCTCGACGATGTCCGTTCCCTCGCCCACGCCGCGCTGGAACAGGGCCGTTTCCTCGAACAGCGGAAGGTCAAGCCGTTCATACCCGTACAAGCGCACCAGGCCGCGTATCACCGCCTCGACGTGCTGCCAGTAAACCTGTTCCCCGGGCAGAACGTCCCTGGTTCCCTTGGGAGACTGAAATGTGTTTTTTGACATGATGACCTGCAGTTGATTGTGAATTGCGAATACGCGATCTTTTCAACTTCAAACCGAAGGGCTTCGGCTTCGAATTTCAAACTTCAAACCTGTTTCCCGGAATCCCGAACTCAGAACTCATTTCCCGTCCATCATCTGCCTTTGTATTTTCAGGCTTTCTTCCAATTGGTCTTCAGGGACGAAAAGACGGAATCCTTTTGTGATCACCCCCGTTCCGACTATGCCGTACCCGTCGCTGATGCCGTCGGACCGGATGTAGGGATGGATGCCCCTCTCTTCAAGCGCCCCTTTCACCATTTCCGCGAAAACACGGCCCGGCAGTTCAGGCATGGGAACAAAGCGGACGTCTTTCTCTCCGGCCCGGGACGGATCCGGCTCAAGCGAATCA
>JBFZEN010000460.1:0-2839 GCA_041306805.1 bacterium | reverse complement strand
TCATCCTTCAGGCGGTCGTAGACGGCGCGTTCGGTCACGTTCCTGATCGAAACCAGAAAAGCCTTCTGCCCCTCCCATTCGACGGGCGTGGCGCGCAGTTCGCCGGTGCCCATTTTCCCGTTCCGCCGTTTGATGTCGATTTCAAGCACCTCGTCCTCATGGATGCTGTAGTCGAACGGCGCATTCACCAGGGTGTCGACGGGCCGGTTGAGAATGACGGCGGCCGTCGGGTTGGCGATGCGGATCAGGCCACGGGCGTTGACGACGAGAAGCCCTTCGGTGCTTTTCTCGAAAATGGTGAGCAGGTCGCTCTTCGCCGTGGTCTGGCCGCCGACGGTCAAAGACAGATCCGATTTCGGTGCCGTCGGGGTCATGCCGCTTTTCCTTCACGGCCGTTTTCGAACGGCAGCGTCACGGTGGCCGTGGTGCCCCGGCCGACCCCGCTCTTGAGGCGCAGGTCGCCGTTGTGCGCCTTGACGATGCCATAGCAAACGGAAAGGCCGAGACCCGTGCCGTGTTCCTTGGTCGTGAAAAACGGATCGAACAGGTGCTGTAAATCGCCTTCCGGAATGCCGCCTCCCGTGTCTGTGAAATCGATGCGTACCTCATCCTCCCCGGCGGCAGTCGATACCGTGATGGTTCCTCCGCCTTCCATGGCCTCGAAGGCGTTCCGCATCAGGTTCAGAAATACTTCCTGTATCTGTTTCTCGTCCGCCCGGACGGACGGGAGGCCGGGCGACAGACTCCGTTTGATCAAAACCTGGTGGTCCAGGAACTGTTTTTCGACAAGCTGGACGACCCATTCGACGCTTTCGTTGACGCCGATTTCCTTGAAGTCGCCCTTCGAGGGTTTCGAGAACTGGAGCAGCCTCTTGACGATGTCTTTGACCTGCTGGCACTGGTTCATGATGATTTTCAGGTCCTTGACCAGTTCCTCGTCCTTCGGTTTGCGGAGCAGCGAGATGTTGGCGCGGGTCGAAATCACCATGAGCTGGTTATTCACCTCGTGGGCCATATCGGCCGCCAGCTTGCCCATCTCGGCGAGGCGCTGCGATTCCTCGACCTTCTTCCGTTCGGTCGTATCCCTGAAAATGCCCCGCATGCCGTGAAAGACGCCGTCGGCGTCGTAAATGGCGACCGCCTTCATTTCTCCGATGATTTTTCTCCGGTTCTTGGTTTCCCAAACCAGCTGGTGCAGGTTTTCCCCCGTGTCGGCGAATTCCTGCCTCTTGATTTTCGCCATCTCAATGCTGTCTTTGTCCAGAATTTCAGTGAAGGGCGTGCCGAGCAATTCGGCCTTGGCATACCCCAGCCGTCCGGCCATGGCGTCGTTCACGTAGGTGAAATGGCCCAGGGCGTCGGTGATGAACATCAAGTCGCTCGCCGTCTCCATGAAGGTGCGGAATTTCTCCTCCGATTCCCTGAGCGATTTTTCCATCTCTTTGCGCTCGGTGATGTTGCTGACGATGCTCTGCATGACGCCTTTCTTCAGGTCGACGATGCTCGAGCTGATCTCGACATTGATGGGTGTTCCGTCCTTTTTCTGCAGCGTCGATTCAAAACGGAGCGAGCCGGTTTTGGCGCTGGTTTTAAACGCGGCTTTCGACTGGCCGAGCTCGTTTTCGGCCTGCAGTTCGAGAAAGGGGATGGCCAGCAGTTCGTCGCGGGAATATCCCAGCATGTCGCTCGCCTTCTTGTTGACGTCGGTCAGTTTCCCGTCGAAGTCATAAATGAAAACGGCGTCGTTCGAGAACTCGAACAGCCGGCGGAAATGCTCCTCGCTGTCCTTCAGCCCCCTTTCCGATTCGAGGCATCCCGAATGGTCGCGCCTCAGCGCGTCGAGCGACAGGTTCGCCTGCGACAGATCGGCCGCCAGCTTTTCAAGGGTTTCGGACAGCGAACCCCATTCGCCTCCGCCTTCCACCCCGGTTCGGTGGTCCAGTTGTCCCGAGCGGAAGGCTTCGGAAGCCTGGGACAGCCTGGACAGGGGGCGGAACAGGAACCGCCAGGCCGCGAGCATCGCCAGCACGGCAAAGACCGGGACGGACGCGGCGGACCAGGCGGCGTGCCGCGGATGCGACTGCACCCAAAGGGAGCACAGCGTCAGAACCAGGGCGGCCGCGAGCAGAAACACCGCAATTTGACGTGACAGTCTCATGCTTCAAACGTATTTGTCGGGAACGTGGAACCGGTCCTTGGGGGGAATCGACTTGATGATGCTCCGCAGGTACTGTCCCCTTTTGTCCTTTTCGACCAGGTTGACGATCTTCGGCTCCTTGTATTTTTCGCCCGACGGGTCGTACAGAATTTCGACCTGGGGACGCTTGACGTCGAGCATGCTCGACTGGATGACAAGGGCGATTTCCTTGGTATCGAGTTCCACCAGCGTTCCGGGCGGGAAGATCCCCAGCACGCTGAAAAAGTTTTTCAGGAGGTCGGGATGGAAAGCGGTTCCCGACATTTTCATCATATCGTGGTACGCTTTTTCGGGCCCGCCCGCCTCATAAAAGTCCGGCTGCCGCCGCAGCTTGTCGTAATGGTCGGAAATGGCGATCATCATGCTGATGAGATTCAGTTTTTTACCGTACAGTTTCCGCTGAAAACCGGACATGTCGTACTTGATGTTGTGTTCGAAGGCGGTGACGGCCGCCAGCACGCTGATGCCGTCGGTTTCCAGCAAAATCTTCGCCCCGGCCACGTCCCGGTCGACATCCTTGTGCTCGCGCTGGGCGGGCGTGACTTCCTCCTGGGTCCAGTACGACATGTCCGGTTTTCAGCGGAAACTGTACGGTAAAAAACTGAATCTCATCAGCATGATGATCGCCATTTCCGACCATTA
>JBFZEN010000459.1:0-4484 GCA_041306805.1 bacterium | reverse complement strand
TCCTTCCCCTGAACGATTCGATTCCGGCCCACGAGGTGCCGCCCGCGCCCGCCACGTCGATGTATTCCACGCCGGCGGCGGCCAGCTTTTGGGCCACCTCCGCGGATATCCCGCATCCGATTTCCTTGACGATGACGGGCACGCCCAGTCCCGAGGCGAGGCGCTCGATTCCCTTCAGGACGCCGCGGAAACGCGCGCGGCCCTCGGGCTGCAGGAGTTCCTGAAGCGGGTTCAGATGCACGGCCAAGGCGTCGGCCTCGATCAGATCCACCATGCGCCTGAACGGGGAAAGGTCGTTTGCGCCGACGACTTCGGAAGCGCCGATATTGCCGATGACGACCGTGGTCGGGGCCTTTTTCCGCACCACGCGGAACGTTTCGAGATGGTTGCTGTTTTCGGTGATCTGCCGCTGGCTTCCCACGGCGAGGGCGATTTTTTCGGATTCGCAGATTTCGGCCAGTGTCCGGTTGATGGACATGGCGCCTCCGAAGCCTCCCGTCATGGGCGAGACCATGAGGGGGAACGAGAGGGTTTTGTCGAGAAAGACGGTTTCGGTCGAAACGCCGGCGATATCGAGTTCGGGCAGGGCGCAGTGGACGAACTCGTACGCCTCGAAACCCGAGGTTTTTCCTTTGAAACGCACCTCATGGTTCAGGGCGATGCGGACGTGGTCCGATTTGCGCTTTGAGATAGACATGGGTTCAGCCTGAATTTGATCGAAAAAAAATAGTGCTGCAGAGAATCCCGGTTAAAATATACGTCAATTTGCGCTTGGAATCAATGTAAAATTCAGGTCCGCCTGGATCGGCGAAAACACAAATTGAGCTTGACTTCATGGCATGATGTGTTTATATTCATTCGTGTTACTTTTACGATATTCGTAACACTGAGCCTCTTTCGCACCGCATCCATGGGAGTTTGATGATGAAACGGTTATCGGCGATATTCCTGATGTTTTGCACGGCACGCCTTTTGGCGGGTTCAACCGAAGCCGCCCCCGATTCGCTTGTGGCCAAGTACCACATGAATCCCGTCATCGTGACGGCGACGAAGATCTCGGCCCTTCCGCAAAACATCGCGGCCAGCGTCACCCTGGTCGACGCGGCCGCCATCGAGCGGATCGCATCGGACGCGATATTCAACACGGTGCAGGCCATGGTGCCCGGCCTGTACGTGACCGAATGGGGAGCCATGGGATTCGGCGCCGCGGGCGGCGCCGCGGGCAAGATCTCCATGCGCGGCGTGGGCGGCGGATCGAATTCATGCGTGCTCATTCTGCGGAACGGCCGTCCCGATTTCATGGGCCTGATGGGCTGCACCATCGCCGACGAGTTTTCAACGGACGGGGTGGAACGCATCGAGGTGGTCCGCGGGCCGGGTTCCTTTCTATACGGCACGAACGCCATCGGCGGCGTCATCAACATCATTCCGAAACGAATGAACACGGACGGATTTTCGACGCGGTTGACGGCGGGCGGGGGTTCATTCAGCTCGAAGACGTTTTCGCTTGCGCATGGGGGAAAGGTTGGAGGGTTTGATTATTACCTGACCGGCAACACCCGGCGCTCGGACGGACAACGCAGCGACGGCGACGACGCCTACCGCGGGAATCATTACACCATGCATCTCGGGTATTCGATCGGTCCTGCCACGGAAGTCGAGTTCAACGCCAACCTCGCGGATGTCCGTGTTTTCGACCCGGGCACCGCGGCCGCGCCAAAAAAGAACCAATGGTACGACATACTCCGCGCCGGCGGAGACGCCGGACTGACGCACAAGGGGCGGCTGGGCGAGACCAATCTGAAACTCCACGCCAATTTCGGCAAGCACGATTTTTACGACGGGTGGAAATCGAACGACAACACCACAGGCCTGATGCTGTTCCAGCATTTCGGGCTATGGAAAGGCCAGACCGCCACCGCGGGTTTTGACTGGAAACGGTACGGGGGCGACGCCGTCGACGCCTCTTCCGATTACGGTTCCATTTTCATCACCGAATACGCGCCCTATGTTCACATTCAGCAGGTGCTGTTCAGCCGGTGGATCGCTTCCGCGGGCGTCCGCATGGAGCACCACAACCTGTATGGGACCGAGGCGCTTCCCAAGGCCGGGCTGGTGTATCACCCGTTTGACGGAACCAGCCTGCGCGTGGACGTGTCGAAGGGGTTCCGAAGCCCCTCGATACGCGAACTGTACTTCTGGATGCCCGCCAACGCCGAATTGACCCCGGACCGGCTTCAGAATACAGAAATCGGTTTCACACAGCAGTTCTTCGGCCGGCGCGTGAATTTCGATGCGACTTTGTTCAAGGCCGAAGGGTCAAACCTCATTCAGCAGCAGTCGCCGCCGCCCAAATGGGTGAACACGGGTTCATACACGCACACAGGCTGCGAACTCGCCATGAGTTGGGCGCCTTCGGCACAGTTCAACGCCGGCGCCACCTGGGCGAAAACGGACCTGAGCCCGTTCGCGTTCAACTCCCCGGGAAAGAAGCTCACGGCCTATGTGACGGCGAAGGCGGGAATCGTGTCGCTGTCGGCCGACTTGCTGTCGGTCATGGACTGGAGAGGGATCGCCACGGTCAACCGGAAGGACGAGTATCCCATGATGAACGATTACACCGCAGTCAATTTTTCGGCCGGCGCCGCCTTGATCGGGGGGCTGGCGCTGAAATTACACGTTAAAAACGCGTTCGACGAAACATACGAGGCCATGTACGGTTACCCCATGCCGGGGCGGAATTTCATGGGTGAAATGGATTACACGTTTTAAATTGACGGTTGCCAATGGCGGCAATTGATTTTTTGCTCCGGACATGGATTTTACCTGAGTTGACAAAACGATTCCAATGAACCGCTCTACGAACCACATCACACTGAGCGCCCTGTTTACGGCGCTCGGCATTGTTTTGCCGGTGACTTTTCACGCCCTGGGTCTGGGCAAGGCATTTTTGCCCATGTTCTGGCCCGTGGCCGCGGCGGGATTTTTTCTTCCCGTCGCGACGGCCGTTCTGGTGGCCGTTCTGACTCCGGTTCTTTCATTTATCTTGACGGGCATGCCGCCCGTTTCCCCGCCCGTCCTGCATGTCATGGTCATCGAACTGGTCTGCCTGGCAGCGGCCGTGGTCATTCTGATGCGTTCCACGCGCTGGGGATTGTTTTGGGTTCTCCTGGCCGCCTTGGTCTTTTCAAGAGCCGCCCTTCTTGTTTCATCGCGCATGCTGGCTCCGTTTTTCGGTTTGCCGGCCAAATGGGTGTCACTGGTCTCGGTGTTGAACGGCCTGCCGGGAATAGTCGTCATGCTGGTTTTGATTCCGGCCCTGGTCGGCAGGCTGACGCATCAGGCCGTCTGGAAATCAAGGAACAAACGTGCCGGACGATCATAGAGAATATTTCAACGGGCTCGCGCCCCAATGGCACGCCATGGCGCCAGAATTCCCCCGGCTCAGGGAATCTTTGGTCCGATTCGGCGTCGCGCAGGGTGATACCATTCTGGACGTGGGCGCGGGCATTGGCAAGACCTCGTCCGAAATCTCGGAATTGGCCGGCAAGGAAGGCCGCGTGGTTTCGCTCGACTATGCCGGGCGCATGCTGGAGGAGGGGAAGAAAACCCATGACAGGGAAAACGTGGATTTTCTCTGCGCCGACGCCTGCAGGCTCCCGGTCAGGGACGCGGCCGTGGACAAGATCCTGGTATTCTCCGCTTTCCCCCATTTCAACGAACCGCTGAACGCCGTCCGCGAGATGGCGCGCGTTCTCAAGCCGGGCGGGCGGATTCTGATTCTGCATGCCACGTCGAGCGGTATTTTAAATGCATTCCATGCGTCGCTTCACGGTCCCGTATCAGGGGACGTGCTTCCGGTGTCAGGGGAAATGTCCGCGATGCTGGAAAAGGTGGGGTTGAAACCGAGATCTGTCATGGAGAAAGATGACTTGTATTGGGTTGAGGCTGAAAAATAGCTGCAAGTTGAATGTGGAAGTTTGAATAAGAGTACCGGGTACGGGGGAAAAGAGATCTCAGATTGAAGATTGCCGGTTTCCGATGTCCGATTGATGAAGCATGATTCTCAATCCATGAAGCCTGGACTCCGAGGCCCGCTTCCATCGGATTGGATTTAAATATTAATTATGGCCCATTTTTTGGAATCCGCGCTTTAAAATTGAACATCATTTTCCCTATCCCCTATACCCTGGTCAAGTGCCTGTATTTGATCCTGTGGGGTTGGTCGGCCTCGGTCCTTCCGGCGCTACGCGCCTGCAGGACCTATTGCCGTAATCAGACCCCGGACCTATTCGCGAGTCAGGTGTCTGTATTTGATACTGTGCGGTTGATCTGTCCTAAAGGACCTACAGCTATTCTGTAATTGCTATATGTAAATTTCATTCTCTGGTCAAGTGTCTGTATTTAATCTTGTGGGGTTGGTCGGCCTCGGTCCTTCCGGCGCTACGCGCCGGCAGGACCGATGTCCGTAATCAGACCCCGGA
>JBFZEN010000458.1:0-4510 GCA_041306805.1 bacterium | reverse complement strand
TTCTCAAGGAGGAAATGGAATCGGACGGCCTTTCGGTGATCATCACGAACCGGCCTTGCGTGTTGTATCCGCCCGAGAACCGCAAGCTCGTCCGGCAAATCCCCTTCCGCGTGGATCAGGAGAAGTGCATAGCCTGCCATGCCTGTTTCCGCGTCGCATGCCCGGCCATCGGCGAATCGGGGGAAAAGACGGCCAAGGGATTTGCGAAATCCCGCATCGATGCGGGACAATGCACGGGATGTTCAGTATGCGCACAGGTGTGTCCCGCGGGCGCCATCGTGCGCGCGGAACCGTCCACAGGCGGATAGAACGGAAATTCTTTCCATCAGATCATGAAACAAACGACCAATATCCTTATTGTCGGCGTCGGAGGGCAGGGCGTGCTTCTCGCCAGCGCGCTGATCTCGGAGGCCGCCCTCGAGGCGGGCTTTGACGCCAAAAAAAGTGAAGTGCACGGCATGGCCCAGCGCGGGGGCGTGGTCTCGAGCCACGTACGCATGTCTGAGAAGGTGTTTTCGCCGCTGATTCCCCTGGGTCAGGCCGACGTCCTGCTGGCTTTTGAAAAGGCCGAAGCCCTGCGGTGGGTTCATTTCATGAAACCGAACGGAAAACTCATCGTCAACGATCTGAAATGGGTTCCGCCGATCGCCTTTCTCAGGGGCTTTGCCTATCCTCCCGATCCCATCGCCGAGGTTCGTAAACGCGTTCAGGACGTCCGGGTCGTTCCGGCCCAGGCCGTCGCGCAATCCCTCGGCAATTTCCATGCGGCCAACCTGGTTCTGGTCGGGGCTGTATCGAGGCATCTCGATATTCCCGAATCCGTCTGGGAAAAGGTGATCCGCAACCGGGTTCCCAAAGGAACCGAAGACCTGAACTGGAAGGCATTTCAGGAAGGAAGGAAATGAGAGTTCGGCGTTTTGAGTTCTGTGTTCCGAGAACAGCAAAACAAACGGGAATCGGGCTTCGTGTATCGGGCAACGTAGTTTAACATACCATACATGAGACGGGGGCCCAGCCATGGTGCATCAGACAAGATTTACTGACTCGGAACTTTGAACTCGGATCTCGGAACTGGAAATCCAGAACCCAAAACTCTTACAATGAAGAACCAAACAGTTTTCCGTATTCTCGTCATCAATCCCGGTTCCACGACCACCAAGGTGGCGTTGTTAGAGAATGACAAGCCGGTCTGGTCCGTGACGCTGGAGTATGCTCCGGAACGCGGTTCTTCGTCAGGAGGCATGCTCGGCCAGTTTGATTTTCGCCTTCGCGACGTCGAGCGTGTTCTCGATTCAAAAAAAACGGCTATTTCGAGCCTCAGCGCCGTGGCCGTGCGCGGCGGTCTGTTCAAGCCGCTGGAGGGAGGAACATACCGCATCGATGAGGCGGTTCTTGATGATGTCCGCCATGGGAGAGTCCAGATCGAACACGCGTCCAATCTTGGCGTGCTGCTGGGCGACGCGCTGGCTGGTTCATCCGGAATTCCCGTCTTCTTCATTGATCCTGTTTCAGTGGATGAATTCGAGCCTATCGCGCGTATTTCCGGCATCCCCGAGCTTGAAAGGAAGAGTTTTGTCCACGCCTTGAACATCAAAGCCACCGCCCGGGTCCTGGCCGAAAAACTGGGCAGTGACATTCACGATCTCAACCTGGTCGGGGCGAATCTGGGGGGCGGCATTTCGATATGCGCCATGAACAAAGGCCGCATCGTGGATGTAAACAATGCCGTCGAAGGGGGACCGTTCTCTCCTGAACGCGCCGGATCGCTTCCCTCCAACTCCCTGGTCCGCCTGTGCTATTCCGGCCGTTTCACGCTTGATGAGATGAAGAAAAGGCTGGTCGGACAGGGAGGACTGGTCGCCCATCTGGGCACGCAGGACGCCAGGGAAGTCGAAAAACGTATCGGCGCGGGAGACGCAAAGGCCGAATTGATATACAGGGCCATGGCCTATCAGATCGCCAAGGAAATCGCAGCCATGGCCGCGGTGCTGTCGGGCAAAGTCGATGCCGTGTTTCTGGCCGGCGGACTTGCCCATTCAGCCCTTCTCACGGGCTGGGTGCGCGAGCGCGTCGCGTTCATCGCGCCCGTGTACGTGCTGCCCGGGGAGAGGGAGATGGAAGCGCTTGCCCGTGGAGCCATGAGGGTATTGCGCGGCGAGGAGAAGGCGAAAATCTACGCGTAAAAGACGGTGGAGCAAATGCCCCGGACATTCGTCATCCTGGTGATCAATCCAGGGTCCACGTCGACCAAGGTAGCCCTGTTCGAGAACGAAAAAGAGGTATTCTCGAAGACCATCGCCCATGCGCCGGCCGACCTCGCACCCTTCAAACGCATGGCGGACCAGTACGATATGCGTTTGAACATCATCGAAAAAACCCTGCAATCGGGCGGTGTGAATCTGAAAAGCATCGATGCAGTCATGGGGAGGGGCGGGCTGCTCAAGCCCGTTCTGGGCGGCGTATACGCAGTCAACGCATGCATGCTGGAAGACCTGCGCAGGGCGGAGAGGGGGGAACACGCGTCCAATCTGGGTGCCCTGATCGCGGACGCCTTCGCGCAAAAAAACGGCGTGCCCGCCTATATCGCCGATCCCGTGGTCGTGGATGAGATGGATCCCATGGCCAAGGTGACCGGTATTCCCGAGATTGAAAGACGCTCCATCTTTCATGCGTTGAACCAGAAGGCTGTGGCCGGAAAGGTTTGCGCGGAACTGGGACTGCGTTACGGCGGGGCGAGGCTCATCGTCGCCCATCTGGGGGGAGGCATTTCCGTGGGGGCGCACCGGTCCGGCCGCGTGGTCGACGTGAACAACGCGTTGGACGGAGACGGGCCTTTTTCTCCCGAGAGGGCGGGCAGTATCCCCGCCGGGCAGCTTGCCGCGCTGTGTTTTTCCGGTGACCTGACCCTGGCCGACGTGAAAAAAAGGCTGACCGGCCGGGGAGGGTTGGTGGCCCATCTCGGGACCAACGACATCCGTGTCATCGAAGAGAAAATACGGAACGGCGATGAAAGGGCGAGGCTGGTTCTGGACGCCATGATTTACCAGATTGCAAAACATATCGGCGCCGCGGCCGTCGTGCTCGACGGCAAGGTCGACGCCATCGCGGTCAGCGGCGGATTGGCGATGGATGAATCCCTCGTCATGAAACTGAAATCGAAGGTCGGCTGGATCGCGAAGGTGATGGTGTATCCCGGAGAAGAGGAAATGCACGCTCTGGCCCTGGGCGCGCTGGATGTATTGAACCGGCGCGTCCAGCCCGGCGTGTACGCCTGACTTTCGGCAATCAAGAGAGGAGCTTATCATGGAACCCATCCGGAAACTGGCTGACCTTGAACCGGCAGTCAAGGGAGGTCCGCGCATGACCATGGCTGTGGCCGCAGGCGAGGATCCCGCCACGATTCAGGCCGTCGCCAAAGGGGTCATGGATGGATTGATCAAGGTGATTCTGGTAGGCAAGCAGGACAGAATCGAAAATGTGGTTTCGGGCCACAACCAGGCCTTCGCCAAACAGATACAAATTCTGCACGTGGAAGACGAGAAGGCCGTCGCCCTCGCGGCCGTGCAGCTGGTGCACGACGGGAAGGCCGATTTCGTCATGAAGGGGCTGGTGAGCACCGACACTTTTATGAAGGCCGTTTTGGATAAGGAATTCGGGCTTCTGCCGAAAGGCGGGCTTCTCAGCCATGTCGCCGTCATGCAGATACCCACGTATCCCAAGCTGCTCGTGGTTTCGGACGCCGCCATCATCCCGAATCCCAGCATGGACGAAAAAATCCAGATTCTCAACTACGACCTGGACGTGGCGCACAGCCTGGGCATCCCCCTGCCCAAGGCGGCCCTGGTATCGGCCGCAGAAAAAATCAATTTCAAGATGCAGTCATCCATCGACGCGGCCGTGATCAGGGCCATGGCCGAACGCAAGCAGATCACGGGCGGAATCATCGACGGACCTTTGGCCCTCGACGTGGCGCTGTCGAAGGAACATTGCCGCATCAAGGGCCTTGAAACGCCCATTGACGGCGAGGCCGATATTTTGCTGTTTCCCAACATCGAAACCGCGAACACTTTTTACAAAAGCGCGACCATACTCGCCCACGGAACATGCGCCTCGGTCGTGGTGGGAACGCTTGCGCCGGTGGTCCTGTCGTCGCGGGCCGATGACGACGACACCAAGTTCTATTCCATCGTCATGGCCGCTCGAATGGCTTCGCATAGAACCCAATTTACAAAGTCTTGAGTGATCAATGAAACTCCGAAAGACATCCATCCTGTGCAGTCCGCAAGCCGCGGACGGAGCAGGGCCGATGCACACCGGGAAACGGTCAAGAATATGAAATGGAAATATAAAGAATCATTCATCACGGCGTTGATTCTCTATCCCGAGAAGTTTACACTGAATGATATCGGTCATGGTGTTTATCGTTTTTTGATTCATGCTCCGGATCATTTGGCAGCAGCGGTCAAGCTGATTGGAGATCCGGTTACGGATGTTTTTGGAGTCGGTGTTT
>JBFZEN010000457.1:0-3425 GCA_041306805.1 bacterium | reverse complement strand
TGTCATAGGCCATGATCAGCCATTTTTCGGTATCGGTCAGCGGCGCCGCATCCGTTTCGCCCGCCGCGGCTTCATGCGGTCCGGGCTTCCGCCCCGCCTGTTTGTATTCGCGCTGCACCAGCGTGTCGGCCGCAATGATGGCGTTGAGGGCCGCGTCCTGCAGCGTGGTCAGCCCCTTCCCGCGCATGAACGTCCGGTAGGCGTCCGTATCGTAAACCATGCTGATGGTCAGGTATTCCTGAAGCGCGTCGCCGTACCGGTGCAGCTTGCTGTCGAGAATCAGGGCCCGGTTCCACCGGATGAGAAGGGCGTTGATGTCCTCCGGAAACGCCTGCAGGTAAGACTGGGCCATGTCCGCGGCTTCGCGGTACAGCGCTTCGTTTTTCTGCAGCTCGGCCTTCCGGACCAGCGCGGACACGTTGTCCCGCAGCGCCTGTTCCTGCAGCTTGTAGGCCTGAAGCCTGTCCTTTTCGTCCCGATTCTGGTTCCACCACGTGCTTCCGACGCGGTACTGCAAAAATATTTTTTGCCGCGCTTCAAACGCCTTCCCCTCGTCACCCATGTCGCGGTAACAGTCGGCGACGTATTTCTGAACCTGCGGCGCTTCGCGGTACAGGGGCGCGTAATCGAACAGCAGCCCGTACGCCGTCACGGCCGTGGCGTACTCTTCCTTCTGAATCCGGTACAAATCGCCCATCTTCCTCAGCACATCCCTTCCCCATTCCGGCCTGCCTATTTTCACCAGGTAATCGTTCGCCTTGGCCGGACCGCCGTAGTCCGCAAAGGCGACGGCCATGTACTCCACGGCCTCGTTTTTCAGGTCGGTGCCCGTTTGGGACGGTTTTTCGCCCGGTCCGGATTGCTCCACCAGGGCGGTAAAGTAGCTGATGGATTCCGCGAACCGGTTCAGCCGGTAATAACTCCAGCCCAGTTTGTACAGCGCCTCGGGATACCTCGGGCTTTCCCGGTATCCGGCCGCTTTCTCGTAGAATCCGATGGCCTGTTCGAGATTGTTCTCGGGAGGGTTGAAATGATATTCTCCAAGGCGCATGTACACTTCGGGAAGGTAATTGCTTTCGGGAAACGATTCCGCGACCCTCCGGTAGATCGCGTTGGCCTCCCGGTGTTCCCCCGTCTCTTCAAGCAGAAAGGCTTTGTAGTACAGGGCGTCATCGACCAGGTCGCAGGCCGGGAATCCGTCGATTATTTTCTGATAATACCCAAGGGCCTTCGGAAACACCTGACGGGGTTCGGTCCGGCTCGTCCCGCCCGGTTGCGCGAGCGAATCTTCGTATGCCTTCATCCTGTCGAGATAGGCGTCTTTTTCCTGGTGGTAATACAGGTCGGCCAGCCGTATGCAGATTTCAGGAACGACCTGGATGTCGGCGCCGGGAAGAAGGCGTTCGCCGTCTTCAATGCCTTTCTCGATCAACGCCTTCTTTTCGCCGATCAGGGCGTCCAGCTCCAGGCGGTAATAGGCCTTGGCATCCTGCAATTCCTCCATGGACAATTCGACGAAGCCGGAATCGGTCCCGGTGGTGCCGGTCTGGGCGCCCGAATGGCCGATGCAAAAAAACGCGGCCGCGATCCAAAACAGGCATGTCCCTGTCCGTGTCACGGTGTTTTCACCTCCCGGCTGTCCGTGTTTTCCTTCAATTGGCCTGCAGAGGGCTCGGTTTTCTGGCGCTCAAAATATTCGTTATTGAAAAACCTGTCCTTTTCCTTCTGCCTGCGCACATCATCGTTCTGCCGCATCTGTTTTTCTATCTGGGCCACGTCGTTCAGCAGACCCTGAATGCGCTTTTCGAGTTCGCTCCGTTTGGTCTCGTAGGTTCTCTCGATCGCGCCCAGGCTTCTCGAGAGGGTTCCGATCCGCGCGTCGATGTCCTTGATTCTTTCGAAGTTGATGTCGCTGATGCCGTACCGGCTCACGCCCGCCCACATGTCCAGTTCAACCCTGAATTCCTGCGGCGTGTTCTCCCTCAGCCAGACCTCGTATTGATTTAATTTTCGATAATATTCTTCCAGTTCTTCCATCTTGATTTCCATGGTCACGTTGATGCCGGTCTGACCCTGCCGTCTTGCCTGTTCGGCGAGAAGGGCGGCTTCGCCGATGCTGCGCCTGGTCTCCTCCTTATCGCGCAGCGTTTCCCGCAGCAGCGTCCCGAAAAGGTATTTCAGATAGCTCGACATGCCCATTCTCTGAATCAGCGGATCGCCGGTCAGGACCGGCCCGGGCCTCTGCGCGGCACCCTGCAGGGTCGAAAAAAGATTCCCCTTCAATACCCTGATTTTTTCAAGCTGCACGGAATCGTTGCCGGTTTTTGCCTGCGTTTCAAGGCTGTCCAGCATTTTGATCCGGCCCGATAAAAGGCTGGTTTTCGCGGTCAGCGCATGATCCACATCAGCCGGAACGCCGCGTGAATCCGCCTCGGGGACGGCCAGAAACCGACGAATCCGGCCCGCTTCCGAAAAAAGGCGCAGCTCCCTGTCCTCCAGGGCCGCCCTCTGATCCGATTCGATCTGCTGAAGACGAAGCCCCTCTTCCCTGACCGTCTCCGCGGAGCTCCCCGCAACAGTGACCTGCTTCAGGTCGCGTATGGCCGCTTCTTTCTGCCCCAGCATCCCCTTCGACCGGGCGGCCAGAACCTTGGCTTCGTACGCGTAGGCCGAAAAGGCGGCATGGTCCATCAACTGTTCGGCGTTTTCCAGCGCCTCCGCCGGC
Source organism: bacterium (assembly GCA_041306805.1). Classification (GTDB taxonomy): domain Bacteria; phylum Zhuqueibacterota; class QNDG01; order QNDG01; family DTFT01; genus JBFZEN01. The sequence goes on along the minus strand of JBFZEN010000457.1, from coordinate 700 downwards.
CTTCCCGAACGGTAGGCGCTCCAGGCTTTTCCCAGCAGGCCCAGATCGTAATGCGCGTATTCCTGCGAGATGCGGTTGAACAGTGAAATCGCCCTTCGGTTTTCTCCGCGTTCATAATACATGAGGCCCAGCTTGAGAAGGGCGTTGTTTTTTATCTGAAAGAAGATGGGATCGATTTGGGCGCCCGGTTCCTGATCGGCGATGGAATGGTAAATGGCCAGCGCGTTGTCGTCATGCTGCAGGTTTGATTCGGTCACCGCAATCAGGTACAGTGCGGGATAATGCGCGGGAACGCCCGAGGCAACGCGCCGCAGACAGGCGGCCGCTTCGGTGTACTGCCGGTTTTGAAAACGGGCAAGGCCGACGAGATACGATACGGCGCCGAATGATTCGGCGTCCAGGGCCCGCTCTTCATGCAACAGGCTGTCGTAGTCGGCGAAAAGAGCGTCGTTTTTCTTGAACAGGTAATCGATGGTGATGATTTTAAGCAGCGCCTTGGGCTTCCATGCCGACCCCGGATATCCGGCGAGCAGGCGTCTGTAGGCTTCAAGCGACTCGTCCATGTGGTTCAGCGCGTACGAGCATTCCGCGGCGTAAAACAGGACATCGTCGAGCCTGTTCGTTTTTCCGTACCGTTCCAGAACGCGCATCAGCTGCAGACGGGCCAGAACGAATTCACCGGCCGAATAGCTTTCAAGGG
>JBFZEN010000456.1:0-3049 GCA_041306805.1 bacterium | reverse complement strand
GCCTTGACCGCGTACGCACCGGCTGCGTTGAATGCCCTGGCCTGGGAGGCCGCTCCCCACGCGGACTGGCTTCCGTCCCCCCAGTCGAAACGGTATTCCACCTCGTGGCCGAGGTTGCTTGAGGCTCCGCTTGCAGTAAAACTGAGATTTTGGCCGGCTGCACCGGCAGACGGTCCGGACGGTATCGACGGAGCCCCGGCGTTTTCCGGCGGCAGGCCGCCTTCAACCGTGTACACGTAACTGTCGTCAGAGGCCGCGAGTATGTCGAATGCGCCGTTTCCGTTAAGATCGGACGAGGCGGCCACGCCGTGGACCGTTCCTGTGGCGCTGTACGACCAGATGAGCGTTCCTGTAACCGAGGAATTGCCTTCGATGCAGTAAATCAAGTTGTCTTCGCCTCCGGCGATGCAGTCGTCGCTTCCCGAGCCGTTGACGTCCGTGACCGGGGCGACGGACAGAATCGAACTGCCTGCGGCATAGGACCAGATTTCGCTTCCATTGATTCCTGATATGCAATGCACTTTGTCATCCATACCGCCGGCCAGGCAGTCGGGCCTGCCGTCCGAATTGACATCTTTGATCGGTGAGACGGACTGAACGGTGGATCCCGCGGTGAAAGACCAGAGTACGGTCGCGTTTCCAGAGCTGCTTCCTGATATGCAATGCACTCGGTCATCCATACCGCCCGCCAGGCAGTCCGATTTTCCGTCTCCATTCACGTCGCCCAAGGCCTTGACGGATGTGACCGTGCTGCCCGCCTCATAAGACCAGAGCAAAGTGCCCGTTCCCGGGCCCGAACCGGCCCCTGAAATGCATACCATCTTGTTGTCGTTGCCGCCGGCCACGCACTCGTCCTTGCCGTCGCCGTTCAGGTCTTCGACCGCGTCCACCGAGAAAACGTCGCCCAGGGTTTCGTAGGACCATAGAAGGGCGCCGCTGGATCCGTTGAGGCAATATACCTTGTTGTCGCCCGCACCGGCCAGGCAGTCATTGATGCCGTCGCCGTTCAAGTCTTCGACGCGTGACAGGGTCCAGACATCGCCCCCTGTGGCGTATGTCCAGATCGCGTGGGTGGCGCCCGATTCGGGTTTTCCTGAAAGACAGACGACTGTGTTGGCGGCACCGCCGGCCAGGCAGTCATTGATGCCGTCGCCGTTCACATCGGACAGGCTGGCCACCGCCCATGCATCCGATGAGTAGTTGAAGCCCCACAACATGTCGCCGTTCCGTCCGGAATAACAGAACACGCTGTCGTTGCCCGACCCCGCGAACACGTCCGGTGTTCCGTCGCCGTTGACGTCGTTCGAAGCGGCGACGGCATGGGTCACCCAGCCCGTGGACGATTTCCAGATCAAAGAACCGGGCGACTGCGCCTCACTGATTCCCGGCATCCATACCAAAAGGACGCAGGCGATGAATTCGATCCAACGATGGCATTGTTTCATATTTTACTCCTGCATTGCAATTCGATGCGCTGGTTACCATCCGATCCACAACAGAATGCCCATGCGCCTGTCCCTGTACCTCTGGGCATACGGATTGGGATCGATGCTTTCGATGCCGTAATAATACCCGTTCAGCCATTCCATGTAGAATTCCAGGTCGAAACCCTCCCAGGGCTTGATCCAGACGGAGGGCCCGAATTCGGCCTTGTTGTTCCAGAAATCCCTTTTGACGTCCTTGTTCAGGTACGCCACGCCGAAAACGTCGAGCGTGGTTTTCCAGAAACGCATGGCATGGATGCCCGTTTTGACGTGGGCATATCCGATGGTGTTCTTCCTTTCCATCCGGTAATAACTGACGTCCGCGTACGCTTCCCCCCAGAAATCGGCCGGAAAGGAGACCTGCATGGCAGGATCCTGGTATCGGTCCCATCCGTACCAGAAAATCAGGCCCGTACGGAAATCATCGTACCGTTTCCCCGGGGTTTCGGCATCCTCGCCGGGGTCGTTCAGATAGGAGCCCCGGATGAATTCCATGTAACCGGCCAGGAGCAGTTTATCTGCAAAACGCAGGCGCAGGCCGGGGCCCCATTCGAACCGGTTGTTCCAGAAATCGCGTCGCCTGTCCTTGCCGTAGCGCAGGAGCAGGTAGCCGTCCAGGAAGAGGGAGGAGGATATCTGTTTCTGAACCCCCTGGCGGATGTGGGACAGGGCGATGAAGTTGTCGCGGCCGGTCTGCATGGACGCGGATTCGTTGTAAAATTCGCCCCAAAAAAAGGCGGGGCCTTCGGCCGACGCGCTATCCGCCTTGGGGAATGCACGGCCCGCGAATCCGTTTGAACCAAGCCAGATAAAAATGACCGCGCCCCTCCAATTCCTGCCGCCGCGCCATAGACTCATGGCGTCTCCTTCCCCGCGGCCGCCTGATTGCGTGCGATGCGTTCGGTTTTGTCCCATACGCCCATCCGGTGCCTGGCCGTGTCGAGGAACAACCCCCTGAAGACCACGATGATCCAAAGCTGGCAATAGGTTAAGTACATCAGCACGGTAACGAAAATGTTGACGGGGCTGTCCTCGTTTTCATAGGAAAGCACAAGCACGATTTCGAGCAGATACATCAGAAACGCGGACAGCCAGACCGCGGTGTACGGGCCGGGCACGGAAACTGAAACCACGCCGAGGCCGCACAACAGAAGAAGGAGGTGCGATACCACGATGGCAAAGAGAAAGAAATAATACAGAATGAACAGATAGACGAATTCCAGGGAAAGGAATCGGTTTTTCAGGAGCAGGGCGTCCTTGAAAAACTTCCGGATGACGTAATTGTTGCCGCGCACCCAGCGCGTGCGCTGGCGTATCCATGTGCGCAGACGTTCCGGTTCGTCCTCCCAGGTGACGGCCGAGGGCACGAAACCGATCTTCCATCCTTTCATGTAGATCCGGACGCTCAGCTCGGAATCTTCGGTGATGGCCGCCTCGTCCCAGCCTCCGCACTCTTCGAGAACGCTCCTGCGGACGATGCAGTTGGTGCCTGGAAGGATGGCGACCTTGAACGCCCGGTACCTTCCAGCCTGCACGATCCATTGAAAACTCAGGGTTTCGATGTT
>JBFZEN010000455.1:0-9553 GCA_041306805.1 bacterium | reverse complement strand
GGGCGGATGATTGCCCAGACCGTGTATGCCGATGATGATTTTTTGCATCAGGGATTCCTTGTCTTCAACCGGCTGTCATAAAAAAACGCTTTCGGACTCTATGGCTTCAATCCGTATTTTTTCAGCTTGTAGCGCAGGTGCCTTTCCGAAATGCCCAGCGAGCGCGCGGCCTCGCTCTGGTTGCCGTCCGACTTTTTCAATGCGTCGCGGATCAGGCGCGTTTCCAGCTCCTCGACCTTTTCGGCGAAGGGGCTTTTTTCTTCATGGAATGCCGCATTCGCCTTCTTGAGCATGTCCGGCGGCAGGTCTTCGGCCGACACCATGTCGCTCCGCGAAAGCACCACCGCGCGCTGTATCGCGTTTTCGAGTTCCCTGACGTTGCCGGGATAATCATGCGTCGTCAACGCGTGCATGGCTTCCCTTGAGATGGAAGGAAGGGGCCTGTCTTCCTCTTCGGCGTATTGGCGCAGAAAATGGTCCGCGAAAAGCGGAATTTCACCGCGGCGCTCGCGCAGCGGCGGAATGAAAATGGAAATCACGTTCAGCCTGAAATACAGGTCTTCGCGGAAACGTCCGCATTTGACTTCCTCCTCCAGCCGGCGGTTCGTAGCCGCGATCACGCGGACGTCCGTCGCACGGGTTCCGCCTCCGAGCTTTTCGAACTTCTTTTCCTGGAGCACGCGCAGCAGCTTCACCTGGACGGACGCGGGAATGTCGCCCACCTCGTCAATAAACAGCGTACCGCCGTCCGCGAGCTCGAACCTGCCTTTTCTCATCCTGTCCGCTCCCGTGAACGCGCCCTTTTCGTGCCCGAACAATTCGCTCTCGACGAGGGTCTCGGGCAGGGCGGCCATGTTGACGGCGATGAAAGGTCCGTTCTTGCGAGGTCCGGCCAGGTGAATGGCCCTCGCCAACACTTCCTTGCCGGTGCCGCTTTCGCCCTGAATCAGCACCGTGGCCCTGCTCCTGGCCGCGCGTCCGGCCAGGCCCAGCACCTCTTCCATCTCGGGACTCGACGCGATGATTCGGCCGAAATCGGCCCTGGCCTCCAACGCCTCTCTGAGCCTTTGGTTTTCGCCCGTCAGTCTCCGGCGTTCGAGCGTCTTGCGTATCACGATGTCGAGCTGGTCCAGGTGAACGGGTTTCTGGATATAGTCTTCCGCGCCGGCTTTCATGGCTTCGACCGCGTCCTCGACGCTGCCGAAAGCCGTCATCACCACCACTTCGGTTTCCGGACTGATTTTCCTGGTTTCCTGCAGCAGGGCCAGACCGCCCATTTCGGGCATGCGCATGTCGGTGAGAATAAGCTCCACCGGTCGTGCCCTGACCAGCTCAAGCGCCGCCTTTCCGTTCTCGGCCCTGAGCACGTCATGGCCCTGTTTCTTCAGGTAACCCGAGAGCGCCTCGAGCTGGGCGGGCTCGTCGTCCACAACGAGAATGACCGCTATCATGTCTTGTCCTCCATCGGCAGCCGGATGCGGAACAACGCGCCCTTTCCCGAGGCGCTTTCCACGTCTATTCTTCCGCCGTGTCCCTGGACGATCTGATGCGCCAATGGAAGCCCCAGGCCCGTTCCTTCCGGTTTGGTGGTGAAATAGAGGTCGAATATCCGGTCTCTGTCCGCGTCGGGTATTCCCCCGCCGTCGTCTTCGACCTCGATCCAGTACTCTTTCGCTTTCAACCGGCCGCGGAGAACGATGCGCCCCCCGGCCGGGGTCGCATCGAGCGCGTTTGAGAGCAGGTTAAGCAGGGCCTGTTTCATGGCGTCCGCATCCAGGCATGGCAGGGTGGCGGCTTCGGACGAAACCGAAAACTTCACGCCCCTGGCTTTGGCGCTGCTCTCGAAAACCTTTCCCGCTTCAACGAGAAACGGGGCGGCGTCCGCCGGCGCCGGAGACAGGGGCGGCGGAGAGGCGAAACGGAGAAAACGCTGGACGATGTCGTTCGTGCGCTTGACCTCCCCGACCACGGTGCGGGCGAGGTTCCGGTATTCCTCCTCGTCCTGTTTCGGCGTGAATTCCTTGAGAAAACGCTGGGCGATCATGCCGACGGCGTTGAGGGGGTTCCGTATTTCGTGCGCCACACCCGACGCCAGTTCGCCCATGGCCTTCAATTTTTCGCTGCGTCTGAGCTCTTCCTCGAGCCCGGTCTGCGTCGTCAGGTCCGTGGCGACCAGTATCACCGCGTCCACCTTCCCCGAAGTGCCGTGAACCACCGACGTTCGCAGAAAGAGCACCTTGGTTCCGCCCTGGACGGGACATTCCAGGCGCGGCTGCGTCACGGCTTTTCCCGTGCGCCACGAATCGAAAAGAATGGGAAAGCACGGCCCCTTGCCGGGATCGATGGAATGGCCCAGAACGCTTTTCGCCTCGACGCCGAACAGGTTCACGGCCGCCTTGTTGAACACGGTGATGCGGCCTTCCCCTTCCGCGGCCGCGACCGCGTCTTCAAGGTTTTCGAGTATTTCGCCTGTATGCGTCCGGAAACGCGTAAACGATTCGGAGATCAGCTTGACGTTCTGTCCCGCCACGAGCAGGCCGAAGCCGATGACCCCGGCGCAGACGAAGGCCAGGGCGATGAAGGCGAGCCTCAAAACGGCGTTGCGCTCCGTGCGCCGGTACGCTTCCAGCTCGAGCCCGATGCGAAACAGCCCCGGTTCGCCGTTTTCAAACACGAACGAGCCCGCGATTTCGAACACCTTTCTTTCTTCGAATGGAATCATCCTCGAGCCTGAGGCTCCCCCGTGCAGGACTCGCCCGAGAAACGAGTCCGTTGAAACCGAGCTGAGCTCGCGCACGCCGGAACTCGCCATCCAGATGCCGGCCGTGTCCTGAATGGCCACGTAGGCCACACCCGGCCTGCCTCCGATTTCGCGGACAAGCCGCCCCGGCCCGGCCTCGCGCCTGAATGCCGCGAAATCCCCGCCTTCGGCAAAAGCCGCAACAGCACCGCCCCGCCTTCGGCGCACGGCGGCGGCGTACACGGTACCGGGACGAAAGACGCCGGTCGCCGCGGAATCGCCGCCTGACAGAACCGGCGCAGCCAGCGCGTTCAAACCGGCGGGTAATCCCTTGCCTGGAAAAGCCCGTTTGATCGCCCGGCCCCGGGCGTCCAGAACGATTGCCTGGTTGAGATCCAAAAGCGCGGCAAAACGGGCCAGAGCCCGGCCGTCAAGCAGTCCCCGACTGTCCATTTCCTCAAGAAACCGGGCGGCGCGCGACAGGTCAGAAACCATACGTTGTTCCATGGCCCGCGAGGCCAGCGTGGTCCGCACGCTTCCCTCGCGGAGGGCGTCGAGAAGGATGGCGCCCTCCTGCCGCATCAGCGACAGAATGTCCCTTCTGGACTGAAAATATTCGAAGACGGCAAATGCGGAAAAAAGCGCGAACAAAATGGCCGTTATGGCGACCAGAGTCGCCGCCGGCAGGGAGCGTTTATGGGGGAAGCGCATGGAACCCGTCGTTTTCATTTCGGCAGAGTATTGATTTGAATGACTTGAAGAAATATATTCATTTTATACGAAAGAGCAAGCAAAATTGTTTTTATCGGACCCTGAAAAATGAGGAAAACAATTTGATTTTTTATGCGGATAGCCCTATATTTCAATATATGGAGGCATTGATCCCGGCGTATCACCGAGGCCGTATGAAACGCAGCTCGACGGTGGACATGTACAGGAAACACTACGCCGATTTCCAGTTCGAACGCCTGGGGTTGTTTCAGGCGATCAGCCGCAGGTTCGGATGCAGCGCCGTCCTGTACCCCGGCAGCTATGTGCACATCACCCCCTCTTTCGTCTTTCCCCATGTCGTCTATGTGGACCGCAGCCCCGTGGCCGGCCGTTTTTTCGGCGACCTTCGGCCCGTTCTGGAATACGTGGAAGGCCGCAAGATGTACGGGCAGCCGCCGCATTTCCGGTTCATCGCGGGCGATTACACCAAGCCCCTGCCCCTGCAGGAGCAGCGCTTCGACCTTCTGATTTCCCTCAATGCATCCCACGTGGCCAGGACCTGCAAGCACTACATCAAATTCGGCGGACTTCTGGTCACCAACAACCACCGCGGCGACGCCCTCGAAGCGGCGCACGATTCCGAGTTCAGGCTCACGGCCGTCCTTCAGTACCGCTGCGGCACCTACGCGCTGCGCGAGGAGGGAATAGAGGGCATGCTGGCCTTCCCCGCCAAAAGGCCGCCGAAAGGCCTGCGCCCGTCCGAAGAAGGCGCATCGGCCTATCGCGAGGACGAAGTCTACGCCGTGTTCACGAGACAGCGGAAGAAAAAAACGCATCCGCCCCGGGAAAAAAACAGAGACCCGATCGGCAAGACAGCCTGACCATTTTACCGTCCATTCACATGGTAACCGATCAGCCGTCCGACGACGGCATCCATTGAAGCCGGTGTCTTGCCGGCGCAGATATTGGCCGCGGCAATCACGGCGAACCGCAGATTCGGCGCGAGCCAGGCGACGGCGAAATTCATTGTATTGCTTCCCGAATGCGTAAGCGCCCTCCCGTTGGCCCACGGCCTGTCCAGAACCGCCCATCCGAACGCATACGAACCCTCTCCGTCCATCGGGACAGCCCCCGTGGTCAGCCTGCGCGCGGTTTCCGCGCGCAGCAGGGCGGGATGGCCCGCCTCACACGCCAATACCCATGAGATGTATCGGCCCCAGTCGCCGATCGACATGTGGAGTCTCCCCGCGGAATTATAAATAGGAGGATTGTCCGCATTCGCCCCCGGCTCGATAGGCCGGTAATTGGATGCGTGCTGGAGCGGTTGATCGTCGAGCCCGGCCGTGCCCATGGGGCCGAATCCGGCGGCGGCGATCCCGAGCGGCTGAAGGACCCTTTCGAAAAGCATCTCTTCATAGGAACGGCCGGTCAGCTGATCCACTATCGCGCCCGCAATGATGTAACCCATATTGCTGTAGCTGTACTTCCCCTTCGCATTCGCGGGAGTCTTTGAAAGCGCCCAGGCAAGGACTTCCCTGCGCTGCTCGATCAGCGTTGTTTTCGTAAGCGTCAGGGCCGGATTGGCTGCAAACCCCGCGCTGTGGCAAAGAATGTCGCTCACCGTGACGGAGCGGTACTCGGTCCGCATCGTCTCCGCCTGCTCGGGAAACAGGGACGGCAATGCGGAATCCCAGTTCAAGAGACCGTCGTCGACGAGAACTCCGATGAGAACGGCTGTGAGCGCCTTCGTGTCCGAGCCGAGATGAAATTGGTCGTTTTTCGTCACGTTCGCCGGGCCGCCGTAGCGCCGGCACCCGACCGCCTGCGCATCGATCACGCCTGTGTCGGAGACGACGGCGCCCGCAAGAGCGGGGAGGTTGTACGCAACCCGGAGCGAATCGAGCAAGGTCGCGAACGGGGAGTCGTAAACCGCTGGAAGCGGCTTCTGTCTTTCATTGGAATTGACGCCGGACTTGCAGCTTGAATTAAAGACAAATAGGCAAAACACAGCCGGGAAAATCAAAAATCGCTTCATGATCGTTTGCCTCCCTGAATGCTTTAATGTCAATTTACACATTTGAACGGGACAATGTCAAGCGGGGGATTCCCGTGGTGTATCTCTTTATGTAATTAATACATTACAGCTTGCTTTTATGTTGATTTAATCGTATTTTTCTCTCGAGCGGGAGCGGAAGAAAAAGCCCGTTTCCAGGCTGAAAAAGATTTTTATTCATATGGATAAAAGATACTTTTTAAAACAGCATGTGGATTGGGGCCGTATTCCTGCCTGCCCCCCGTGATGGGAAGCGGACGGACCGATCCCGTTCCGAACGATCCGGAAACGGAATTGGACGAATCCGTCCGAAAACGCATCCTTCAGGAGTTGGGACGGAACTGCGCGAGATCCCCGGGCCGGGCCGGACGTTACTCGGGAAGCGCGTGAAAGTCGAATTGAAAGAGTCCGTTCTTCGCGGCGCGAAACGCCGCGTGTTCGAGGTGACATGAACATCGCCGGTGAAGTGATCATCCTCATTCTCGTGGGCCTGGTCTCGGGATTTCTTGCACACAAGGCCAGGCTGCCGCTTATCGTCGGATATATTTTCGCGGGCATCGTGGTCGGCCCCCATACGGGCGGAATCACGGTCACCAATTTGCATGAAATCGAAGTATTGGCTGAAATCGGCGTGGCATTGCTCCTTTTTTCCATCGGCCTCGACTTATCATTCAGGGAAATCAGCGAAGTCCGCAAAATCGCCCTCATCGGCACCCCCATACAGCTCCTGTTGACCATCCTGTACGGGTACGGCATCGGGCATTTTCTTGGCCTTGACAGGGCCGCCTCTTTCATTCTTGGGGCCGTCATCTCATTGTCGAGCACCATGATCGTCATGAAAACCCTGATGAGCCGCGGATTGATGGGAACCCTGTCGAGCCGCGTGATGACAGGAATTCTCATCGTTCAGGATCTGGCGGCCGTGCCGATGATGATTTTAATTCCTCAACTGAACAGCCCCGGTCAAAGCCTTTCGGTATTGGGATGGACCCTTCTCAAAGGGACCCTGGTTCTCGCTCTGGTGGTCGTTTTGGGCACGAAACTCATTCCTTTGCTGTTGAAGCAGATTTCCCGGCTCGATTCCCACGAATTGTTCCTGATCACCGTCACGGCCCTGGGCCTCGGCATCGGTTATCTGACTTACAGGATCGGCCTGTCTTTCGCGCTGGGGGCTTTCGTCACCGTCATGGTTCTCAACCAATCCGAGTTCAACCACAAGGCCCTGAGCGACATCATCCCCCTGCGGGACATATTCGGCCTCATCTTTTTCATGTCCATCGGCATGCTCATCGATCTTTCCTTTCTGCTGAAAAACCGGACGACGATTCTCGCCCTCATCGCGCTGATCCTCTTCGGCAAGTTCGTCGTTTTCTTTGTCCTGAGCCGGGCTTTCGGATACATGAACGTCGTTCCGCTGGCCGTCGGTCTCGGCCTTTCGCAGGTCGGCGAATTCTCATTCGTTCTCGCGCGGTTGGGGCTGAACGCAAACCTGCTGACGGGCGAATCGTATGCGGTTATCCTGACGTCATCCGTCGTCACCATGCTGTTGTCGCCTTTCATCGCCATGGCCACCGCCCCGTTGTACTCGCTGAAAAACAGGTTTTTTAAAAGGGAAACCATCCAGACGATCAACTTCCCCGAAAAGGGCCTTCGCGACCATATCGTGATCGCCGGGGGCGGCCGTGTCGGGTCGGCCGTCGCGTCCATTTTTCACGATCTCGGCTTTCAATTCGTGGTCATCGAACAGGATTACGACCGGTTCGAAAAATCCAAGAAAAACGGTTACTCGGTCATTTACGGAGACGCCGGCCGGGTCGAAGTCATGGGCGCCGTGTCGGTCGACAGGTCGCGTCTGCTTTTGATCACCATCCCCTCCATCATCACGGCGCGGGAAATCGTACGGCACGCGAAAAAACTGAATCCCGCGCTGAACATCATCGCGCGCAGTGAAAGCCTCGAAGACGCGCATGAATTGCATCGATTGAACGTATACGAGGTCGTTCAGCCTGAATTCGAGGCGGGGCTTGAAATGATCAGGCAGGCCTTGGTGCATTTGAACGTACCCGCCGTTGCCGTCCAGAAAACCGTCGACGACATGCGGCGCCAGACAGCCTCGCCCCTGCACGCCGACAAACATCTTTTATTGTCGGGCTTGAAAAACGCGTCTTTTCTTCTTGAAATGGACTGGTTCACCGTTCATGCCCTAAGCCTTTTGGCCGGCAGGTCGATCAAGGACATGAAAATACGCAAATCGACGGGCGCCACCGTCGTGGGCGTACTCAGGAACGGGGAGTTTCTGCCCAATCCCGATTATCATTTCGTTTTTCTGCAGGGCGATGTGGTGGCCGCCATCGGGAAAAAGGAAAGCCGCCGGGCTTTTGAAGCGATGGCCTCCGGACGATCTGCGGCTGAAATGTGAAAAAACCAAACCCATCACGTTCAAATAAGGAGTACGGTATGTCTCTGATGTCGCGGCGTACGGCGATCCGGCTCACCGGATTTTCGGTTCTGACCCTGGTATTGCTTTTCGGACTGAACCTGGCCGCCCAAAATACGGAAATTCCCGCCTACAGGAATGCGGCCCTCTCCGTCGAAAAACGCGCGGACGACCTGCTGGCCCGCATGACGATCGAGGAAAAAGTCGCCCAGCTCCAGTGCCAGGTCCGCGATTCGAAGCGCACGGATGAATTGATGAAACGGGGTCTGGGCGGCCTGGGCTGCATTCTCAGGCAGTACGAGGCCGCGGAAGCGGCCGGACGGATGAACCGCATCCAGAAAACCATGGTCGAACAGACGCGACTCGGCATCCCCGTTCTCATGCACGACGAAGCCCTGCACGGTCTGCTCGCCTTCAAGGCGACGTCCTTTCCGCAGGCCATCGGGCTGGCGGCCTCCTGGTCGCCCGGACTCGTCGGCCGCGTCGCCGAAGCCATCGGCCTTGAGACAAGAAGCCGGGGCATCCGGCAGGTTCTCTCCCCCACCATCAACATCGCGCGCGACGTCCGCTGGGGACGCACTGAAGAGACATACGGGGAGGACCCTTATCTGACATCGAGGATGGCCGTGGCCTTTGTCTCGGCCTTCGAGAAAAACGGCGTGCTCACCACTCCCAAACATTACGCCGCCAATCTCGGCGACGGGGGAAGAGACAGCAATCCCGTTCATTTCTCCGAAAGGCTGATGCGCGAGATATACATGCCCGCTTTCAAGGCCTGCGTCACCGAGTCGGGGGCGTCGTCCATCATGGCGGCATACAATTCGTACGACGGCACGCCCTGCTCGTCGAACCGCTGGCTTCTCACCGACGTGCTCCGCGGCGAATGGGGGTTCAGGGGCTTCGTCGTGTCCGATTACGGTTCCGTCGCCGGCATCTATTCGCTCCATAAAACCGCCTTTGATTCCGCGGACTGCGCCCGGCAGGCGCTCGAGGCCGGGCTCGACGTTGAGCTGCCGAATGCCGCGTTTTTCGGGCCGCCCCTGGTCGAGGCCGTGAGGAGTGGCAGCGTGGACGGCGCCGTTCTCGATGCGGCCGTCCGCCGCGTTCTCGAAGCCAAATTCCGGCTCGGGCTATTCGAAAACCCGTACACCGATCCCGCCGCCGCCGGAAAAGCCAACAACAGCCCCGAACACAGGGCTCTGGCGCTCGAAGCGGCGCGCCAGGCTTTGGTCCTGTTGAAAAACGAGAACGGAACGCTTCCGTTCAAAAAAGACCTGAAATCGATCGCCGTGGTCGGTCGTCTGGCGGACCTCGTGCGCCTGGGCGGATACAGCGGATTCGGCATCCGCACCGTGTCGGTTCTCGAAGGAATACGCCGGGCCTGCCCGGACGCCGTGGTCCGTTTCGCGCCCGGACCGCAGACCGGGAGGCAAATGGTTCCCGCCATCTCTTCCTCCTGCCTTGTTCCGGCCGGCGGCGCACCCGGACAGCACGGATTGAAGGCGGAATACTTCAACAATGACAACCTGGCGGGCAGTCCCGTTCTGGTCCGCATCGATCCGCGCATCGACTTCGACTGGGGAGGCGGATCCCCCGATACGACGGTCAAGGC
>JBFZEN010000454.1:0-5367 GCA_041306805.1 bacterium | reverse complement strand
TCCTTGCGCAGCTGGATCAACGGTTCGATGATATGGTACCCGAAAGCCTTCTTCGGATCGATGCCGAGCTGTTCGAACACGTTGTGCTGACGTTTGATGCCGGCCACGGTCTCGTCGACATCGGTCAAAATCGTGCCCTGAAGCAGGTGTTTCGCGCCGCTTTTCCGGACAACGGCACCGAACACCTTTTTATAAAAAGTCTGTGTGATGGCCTCGCGTTTCTCCTCGGGATCTGTGATTCCCTTCAGGGCCTTGAAAAACGCGTCGCGGGCATCGATGATTTCAACGGGAACCCCGAGATCCGAAAAAACGGCCTTCACCCGTTCCGGTTCGCCTTCGCGCATAAGCCCATTTTCGACGAACACGGTCAATAGCCTGTCCTTGAGCGCCTTGTGTCCGAGCAACGTCACGACGGACGAATCAACACCGCCTGAAAGGGCGTTGATCGCCTTGCCGTTTCCGACGGCATCCGCAATGTTTTTGACCTGGTCTTCAATGAACTGGGACGTGTTCAGCGATTGGGCTGTGATTTCCTTGATCATCTCTGCACCTCTCTCTCCGTCTTATGTTGATTCAATGGATTTATCAAGATCAATGCTCGAATCATCCGTTTTTTTGAATCCGTCGCATCATGGGGAATAACATGACTGCGGACGGCAGAGACGGGGGAAGAATTTCAAAATTGATGAAACCGTCGAAGCCTTCCCGTTTCATGAATCGCAGGATGGACGAAAGGTGCAATTCCCCTTCCGCCCCGAACGGCAAATGCCTGTCTTCCCCGTTTCGGCAGTCTGAAAGATGCACAACCCGCACATGCCGGACGAGCCGGAGGAAATACGATTTCCAGTTTCCGTTGGTGAGATGGGCGTGGGGAATATCGAGACATACCCCCCACAGGTTTTCCCCCAGTGCTTTTTTCATGCCTTTGAAAAACGAATGAAATGCCTCTGGATCCATGCCCCTGATGTTTTCCAACACCAGCGGCAGGCCCGCGTTTTTGAGATTCCGGACGTAAAAATCAGTCACTTTCCTTTTTCCTGTTTCGGGAGGATGAAAAACGCCGTACCTGAGGCGGAACGCGGCCGCGAAGCGGATGATAAGAGCCAGGTCGTTTCGGATGCTCTCGGCCCTGTCCTGCGACGAAAAATCGTACCCCTTGTTTCCGGCATTCGGAAGATGAAGCCCGAGGTCCATTCCATGGGACCGGCGGACGGCCATTTCCGGATCTTCGAAAACCGCCGTCGTGACCTCTGCAAAACGCAGCCCGTTCCAGCGGTACAAACCCAACACATCCGCGCAAGACAGAAAACGGAAACGATCTGCGGTGAACCCGACAGTCATGTCGCATCATTCCCTGAAAGGTTGAGTCAGTTTTCGCAGACGTATTTTGTCTTTGTCTACCACCGTGTCGCCGAACCACCTGCCGTCGTCGCGCAAGGGATGGTCGGTCGTATAATGAAGTCCCCTGCTTTCCTTGCGGAACAGGGCGCACCGTATAATCAACAGGGCCATACAGGTCACGTTCCGGAGTTCCAGCAGGGGATCGGTGACCTTGGTCTTTTTGTAAAACTTTTCGATTTCCTCGCCGATCAGGGCGATGCGCCGTTCCGCCCGCATGAGGCGTTCGTCTGAACGCACGATGCCGACGTAATCCCACATCAGCCGCTGGATTTCCCTCAAGTCGTGGGAAATTAAAACCCATTCCTCCTGGTTGTAAGTCCCCTTGTCGTTCCACGGCGGTATGCGGGGAACCGGTTCGGCCGATTTCCGGATATAGGCGGAGGCGTTCTGGAAAGCCCTCGCCGAAAACACAAGCGCCTCGAGAAGCGAATTGGAGGCGAGCCGGTTTGCACCGTGAACTCCCGTGCATGCCGTCTCGCCGGTGGCATACAAACCTTGTACCGCCGTCCGCCCGTCGAGATCGGTCAGCACCCCGCCGCACATGTAATGAGCCGCCGGCACCACGGGAATCGGCTCGCGCGTCATATCGATTTTCAGAGATTTCAATTTCTCGTATATGCCCGGAAAACGGTCCATGACATCGGATGGGGGAAGATGGGAGACGTCGAGATACACGCAATCCTCGCCGCGCTTTTTCATTTCGGCGTCGATGGCGCGCGCCACGATGTCACGCGGCGCGAGTTCGGCCATGGGATGGTATTTTTTCATGAATGATTCACCGGTACGGTTCCGCAGCACGCCCCCGTGCCCGCGCACCGCTTCGGAAATGAGGAACGAATCTCCCTCCGGATGAAACAGGGCAGTGGGATGAAACTGCATGAACTCGAGGTTGGCCACGACCGCCCCGGCCCGGTGCGACATGGCAATGCCGTCGCCGGTTGCAATGGAGGGATTCGTCGTGTGCAGATAAACGCGGCCCGACCCCCCACAGGCCACCAGGGTGGCCTTGGCCAGATAAGTCTCCACTTCGCCGCTCTGTCCGTCCAACGCATAAACGCCCCAGCAATGGATGGTCCTTTTCCCCCGGATCCGGCTTCGAAGGTGGTGTTCGGTCACCAGCTCTACAGCCGTGTGGTTTTCCATCACCCGTATGGCGGGATGCTGTTTGACCCGCTCCAGAAGGGCCTGCTCCATGGCCGCCCCCGTTTTGTCCTTGGCGTGAACGATCCGGTTCCGGGTGTGCCCTCCTTCGCGGCCGAGGTCGAATGCTTTTTCGGTGCTCCGCGTGAAGGTCACGCCCCATCTTTCCAGTTCACGGACACGGCTCGGCCCTTCCTCGACGATCAGCCGGACGGCATCGGGATGGCACAATCCCACGCCGGCCTCGAGCGTGTCTTTGATGTGCAATTCAAAGGAATCGTCGGGACTGGTAACGCAGGCAATACCGCCCTGGGCGTAATTGGTGTTCGAGTCGGCGCGCTCTTTTTTGGTGAGTATGGTGACGGTGCCCGTTTCCGCGGCCCGCAATGCGAACGACAAGCCCGCAATTCCGCTCCCGATCACAAGAAAATCAGATTGTTGGGACAATGGACTGTCTCTCCCGCGTTGGAATTGAACCGATCCGGCTTATCATTTCTTTCAGCGCCGCATCCGCTTCCATCCGGATGCGCAGGCAGTACAGGGGCAGGGGCCCGCGCCATTCCCTGATGCGCACGCCGTCCTTCTCGGTTGTAACCGCGGCCCCGGCTCCTGATTTTTCGGCGTCTCTGACCAGTCTCCGGATGTCGTCATCGCTGTACGGATGATGGTCGCGGTACGTAATCATTCCTGACAAAACCGCTCCGGTTTGCCTTACGGAAAGCTTAAAAGATTCGGGGTTTCCGATGCCGGCAAAAGCCAGCACCCGAACGCCCTTCAATCTGTCCGGTTCCGCCAGTTCGCCTGTGTCGTGTTTGACCCAGCCGACGGCCCGGTGTTCGGAGAAATAAACGGGAACCCGCCGCGCCAGCCTTGACAGCATTCTCGATTCATCCCGTGAGATATCCTTCTTCGTTCCGGTGACAATCAGGGCATGGGCCCGGCTGAACGCCGAAAGCGGCTCCCTCAGCGGACCGGCGGGAAGCAGCCAGCCGTTTCCGAAAGGCTTTTCACCCCGCAGCAGTACAATATCCATGTTCCGTCTCATTCTGCGGTGTTGAAAAGCGTCATCGAGGACCAGAACGCGGCTTTTAAACCGTTCGATGGCATAGGCCCCCGCCTTGAACCGGTCCGGGGAAACGACGACAGGTATGCCGCGGGGCAGCGTTTTCGCGAGAAGAACCGGCTCGTCGCCGGCCGTCATTGCATCGGACAGAACGGATTGCCCGTCTGACACCACGACCACGCCCTTCCTTTTTCCCCCGTATCCGCGGCTGATCACGGCCACCGACAGGCCTTTTTCTGACAAGAAGCGTGCGATGCATTGAACGAAAGGCGTTTTACCCGTTCCCCCCACCGTCACGTTTCCGACGCTGATGACCATGGCGTCCAGCGCGTGTGAGGCCAACAGCCCCCTGTCGTACATCCTGTTCCTGATTCGCACCACCAGGCCATAGAGCAACGACGCCGGCCATAAAATGGCTGCCCAGCCCTTGTGATCCCACAAACGCATTCAGCGCCGCCCGCACAGACAGGGCATCTCGAGCAGCCACTCTGCGGCGCGCGCCGACGCACCGCCTTTCCCCAGTTTTTCCCTGACTATTTTCAATTCTTTTCTGATGCGTGCGTTCGTCTTTGGATCGAGAAAAAAAGGCCGGATGGTTTCATATATCCGTTCCGCATTGGCTTCCCGTTGGAGAAGTTCCGGCGCGACTCTTTTCCCCGCCACGATGTTGACAAGGCCTATCGATTCGATTTTCACCAGCCATTTCCCCAGACAATACGACAGCGGCGCCATTTTATACAGAATCACCATGGGGGTTCCGAACAGGGCCGTTTCAAGCGTGGCCGTTCCCGAGGCCACCATGACCGCGTCCGCATGGGCCATGGTTTCATAGGTCCGACCGTCCACGATCCGCAGGGACGGATCCGCTTCCTGCGCGTACGGGGAGACGTCGGACATGGACAGCGTCGGGGCCAGGCAGATCAAACCCTGCAATCCGGGGATGGTTTCGGCCAGTTTCCGGTATGCGCCCACCATCTCGGGAAGGAGTTTCCCGACCTCCTGGCTGCGCGAACCGGGAAGCAGGCCCACCATGGGTTTTTGGGGGTCGAGCCCCAGCTCCCGGAAAAAATTTTTCCTGGACATGGCGGCCCTGACCCTGTCCTGAAGCGGATGCCCCACATATCGGACGGGTATTCCCGCTTTTTGATAGATGCCCGCTTCAAAAGGAAAAATCACGGCGATCCGGTCGATGCACCTTGCCATCTTTTTAACCCGGCCCTTACCCCATGCCCAAACCTGGGGGCTGATGTAATAAAAAACCGGAATGCCGCGTTTATGCATGCGGTCCGCGAACCGTAGGTTGAAGCCGGGGTAATCGATCAGAACGCAGCAATCGGGTTTCCGTGTATCCGCCAGCCCGGAGAGCGTCCGGAATACGCGGCGAATGAACGGATAATGCTTCAGCACCTCGAAAAATCCGAGAAAAGCCATTTCTCGGACATGAAAAACCGTTTCTACGCCCGCCTTCTTCATCTCATCGCCGCCTATTCCGAAAAAGACGCATCCCGGCCGGCGCTTTTTCACCTCGGCCACAAGGGACGCTCCGTGAAGATCTCCGGAAGCTTCGCCCGCGACGATCAGGACGGTTGCACTATTTTTTACAAAAGGTGCCATCGGATCAGGATCAGGGCGGTCACGGCGACAATGGCCTGAAGCGTGTTGCGTTCTGACTTCAGGGCGTTGATGAATTTGGGATTCGATTTCCCGGGTCCCGGGTATGCCTTGAGCCTGAACAGCCATCGGGGAACGCTCTGTCTGTATGT
>JBFZEN010000453.1:0-9546 GCA_041306805.1 bacterium | reverse complement strand
CCATCGAAATTCAAAGCCGGTCGGGCGCCGTTTTAATCCCGCCGAAACCGTGGAGGCGCCTTCTTTCCGAAAACGCGGGGATGCCGCTGACCGTGGACGTCTTCGCGAGGGATTCGACGGGCCGGTGGCGCCGCTTCGATTCCACGGCCGCAACCGTGGCGAGAGAGCCCGCGGATGCGTACATCGTGTACCGGAAGTTCGGTCCCTTGTTCAACCAGTGGAAAAAGATGGGGATTTACCAGCGCTGCATCGAAACCTTTGAAGAGAAACCCGTTTTGATCAACCGGCTCACGGCGAACAATTGCATGAACTGCCACAATTTCTGGAACAAGGAAACGGGCCGCTGGCTTCTTCACATGAGGGGAGGGCCGGGCACTTCCATGCTGCTGACCATCGACGGCAAAACGACGAAAATCGACACGAGGACGCCGGTCCACAAATCACCCGCCGGGTATCCGGCGTGGCATCCGTCGGGAGACCGCATCGCCTATTCCGCCGGAAAACCGCTGCAGTTTTTCCACACCGTGGGCGAAACGCGCGACGAACTCGACCGGATGCTCGACGTTCTCGTGTACGACATTCCGTCGAACACCGTGTCGACGACGCCCCTGATTTCCGATCCGGACCGCATTGAAGTATGGCCTGAATGGTCGAAGGACGGCCGTTTTCTCTACTTCTGCAGCGCGCCCAAAATCGACGCGTTCGCCGTAAAATCGAAAGCCGGCGAAGACAGCCTGGCTTACGGCAGAATCAAGTTCGACCTGATGCGCATCGCCTACGATCCGTCACAAAAATCATGGGGCAGGCTCGAAACCGTTCTCGCGTCGAAGGAAACGGGGCTGAGCATCGCACAGCCCAAAATATCACCCGACGGCCGCTTTCTCGTGTGCACCATGTCCGAATACGGTTCATTCCCCGTTTTCCACGGAAGCGCCGATCTCTACCTTCTCGATCTGGCCCGGGGTCAATGGAAAAAACTTGAACTCAACAGCGACAGGGCTGAAGGGTACCATTCCTGGTCGAGCGACGGGCGGTGGATCGTGTTCTCGAGCAAGCGCCGGGACACCCAGTTTACCGCGCCGTACTTCAGCCACATCGATTCAGCCGGCCACGCTTCCAGGCCGTTTCCGCTGCCGCAGAAAACTCCCGGTTTTTACGGCGCCTCTCTGGACGTGTTCAACGTTCCTGAATTCGTCAAGGAACGCGTCCGGGTCAGCCCGCAGGTTCTCGCCAGAATCTCATACACCAAAAAAGACGCCCTCACCGCGACACTCGACCGTGATGCGAAATAAGGAAAACCGATGATCAAACGTTCCATCGAAGCCACCCCTTTTCACAGACTTTTTCTGACATCCATGCCGAACCAGACGTTCATCAGCGTTTCCGCTGCCGACGCGCCGGCGGATCCCGTGGCGTCCGCGGAGGAAATTTATCTCAGAATCGCCGAACTCCTGTCTTCGGCCTCGTCCCAAATCGTGCATGAAAGGTGTTTCGGGCGCATGGACCTGCAGAAAAACCTTCTGGAAGTCCGCGCCCGGGCCTTCCGGAAATTCGGTCTGCAGGCCGATACGCCCGTCACCTTCGTGGAGGGCGAGTCGTGCCTTCACAACCATTTCGCCGGCGTCCAGATCAGGGCGCTCCGCTCGGGTCCGCAAACGCGCGTCCGCACCCTGTTTGACGACGGCCTTCCCAAGGGGCGCGTCTGGAACCTGGACGGGTCCACGTTTGTCATGCTTCAGGGCATTGACGGGGGAAAGGGCGCGGAAAACGACGCGGACCGTGCGCGACTGTCCGAGGCCATGTTCCGCCAGGCCGAAAAAATGCTGCGCGCCGAAGGCGCCGACTACAAGGACGTGGTGCGCACGTGGATATACATCTGCGACATTCTCGACTGGTACGGCGATTTCAACGGCGTCAGAAACCGCTGCTATTCGGAGTACGGATTTCTCGGGAATGCGGACCCGGACGCGGCCTTTGAGCAGATCTACCTGCCCGCCAGCACGGGAATCGAAGGCCGGAATCCCGCGGGCCGTCCCGCGCAGATGGATGTGCTCGCAGTAAAACGGTCGCCGTCCAGCGCCGTCCAGGTACGTCCCATTTACGGGGTGAAACAACGCTCGCCCTTCAGATACGGCTCGGCCTTTTCACGCGCCATGGTGATCGAAGAACCCGGCAGCAAGCTGGTTTTGGTGTCGGGCACGGCCTCCATCGACGAACAGGGGCGCAGCGTTTTCATCGGAGACCCCGAGGCCCAGATCAGGCAGACGCTGAACGTGGTTTCGGCCCTGGTCGCCCCCGAAGGGGTCACGATGAAAGACCTGTGCGAAGCCACGGTTTTTCTGAAGCGCCGGGAGGATTTTCCCGTTTACCTGAAAGTCGCCGAAGAAGCGGGCATCGGCGAGGCCCCTGCGGTGAACGTGGTGGCGGACGTCTGCAGGGACGAACTGCTCTTCGAACTCGACGCCATGTTCATACTCGAAAAGGATGAAGCGAAAGCATAGCCGCCGGGGTTTCGGACAGATTAAAAAAAAGCCGTCCCGCCTAAGCGGAACGGCTTTTTATTTGAAACCGCAAGGCCTGTAAAATATTATGTGACGAGATACCGGGCCTGGAAGAAGGGTATCAACTTGCCCGCGGCCGCAGCGGCTTTCGACGGCGATTTGCCGATCTCGAGCGGGAGCGAAGCGGTTTCATATTTCGAGCTGGGCCAGAAGGACGTTTCCACGCGCACCGTGTACCTGCCTGGGTTGACTTTTTTCCCGGAGGCGTCCGTGCAATTCCATGCGAAAGCGTACTGGCCCGCGTCGATGCTGGCCGAGGTCACGGCGTCCGCCTTTTCGAATTTCGAATGTCCCGCCCAGACGGGCAGCACCACCTGTTTTTCCTTCACGAATCCGCTGAAACCGGACACATAAACGGTCTTCACGTGCGCGCCCCGGGCGTCCTCGATCCACAGCGCGGTCTGGGGCGCGAGGAAATCCTGGAACCCCAGCGCGAATTCAACGACCACAACAGGCTTGTGAAGCGTGTCCGCGTCGATGCGGCGCACGGCCGGCGCCATGGCATCGAGCACGTACCCGAAGGCCCGCGTGTCCGCGTGGTCCGACGCGACCGTGTTCCAGTAATTCAATCCCTTCCGCCTGTATGCGTACCCCAGCCAGAACAGGGCTTCCGATTTCAGGGAATCGGAGGGCGCGTTTTCGGACACCCAGGCCAGGTCGACGAGGCTCTGTTCGAGTTTTCCGACGAAAAACGGCATCATGGCGCCGATGATACCCCTCCGCAGCCTCACGCCGGGATTATTCTGGGCCAGTGCATACGCCCGGTCGGCCATCCTGGCCATGCCGAAAGCCAGAAGCGTCCTGGCTTCCTGGTCGTCGTAAATGAAGGGGCCGTATCCGGCCGCTGTGCTCCGGGCCAACGTGTCCGAAATGGCGAGTATGAGCGAAAGGTTTGTGCTGTCCGTTTTGATCGCTTCGTCGTAAGCCTTCAGGCTTTCACGTATGCGGCCCTGGTCCAGCAGGGTTTTGGCCTTTGTCATCCAGTCGCGCGTGTTTAAAGAGGCGACCAAAGGCCGCACTTTTGGCTCCGGGGCGGGGGCCTGGGCCAGACGTTCCAGTTCGGCCCGCGCGTTCCTTCCGAATTCGGAATCGGGCGCCATCTTAACCAGATCTTCGAGCGCGGTTTTTAGTTTGGCCGCGTCATTTTTCTTGCGATAAGCCGTGACGGCATTCGCGACAACCCCGATATGGTCGTCTTTTGCCAGCCCGTCCGTGCCCGCGGCCATGCGCTTTCGCACGTATCCCAAATCGGCAACGCCCTTATCGAGCCATCCGAGAAATTCGGGGGCGTTTGCGCCCAAGAGGCCCCTGTAATATCGGGCGCGCACATGGGTGGAATCGATCGCGCAGGCTCTGTCGAGCGCCTGCCAGGCCTTGTTGGCCCACTGCCCCTGCTTCATGAAATCCTTTGTCTTGCCGGCCGATTGCATGGCGTACAGTCCGAAAAAGGCCAGCGCGTCCGGATCGCCCGGGGCCTTCTGGACGGCGGTGTCCATGATGGCGGCCGCGAGTTCGACGCTCTGGGCCTGGGCCGCCTTGGCCTTCTGAATGGCCGATTGCACGGCGGAATTCGCGCAGAAACCCGGTATGGAAGCTAAAAATATCAGAACCGCCGATACGGTGCAAAACGTTCTCCGCTTTGCATCAAGCCCTCTGTTGTATTGCATTGGTTCCCTCCTTTTTTGATAAGCACCGAAAGACATTCTTCATGCTCAGTCCGCCACAGGCGGACGAACCAGGACCAAACCGCTCCGTCCGTTCCCGATGATGTAACATGGCATGTATTTTCCAGATCATTCGTTATTTCGGTGTTATTCAGTGTTGTTCGGTGTTTCATTGAACCGCCCCGCACGTCCCTGATACCTGTAATGACACATATTTTTATCAATCCGTTCTTTCGATTTGATCTGGTGTTTTCATTGATCCGTTCCATACGCGCCGTCAAACAGGCATTTCCTGAAATACGCCTCGGCGTCGGCGCCGAGCCGTTTTCTTGCCTCTTCCAGAAACAGCGCGGTGGTGGCTTTCCGCGACCCCGCGAAACGCGAATGCAGCGATTTCAGGAACCGGTCCATCGGCTCCGTTCCAAAGCGGTTCCCGGCCTCGATGAAAACCAGGGCCGTTTTTTCATACCGGTTGACGTAAACATCCTCCGAATCCATGCGGGTTTCGGCGATGGGCGTCGCAGTACGGCTTTTTGAAGCGTGCCGCTTGTACTCGTCCACCAGGCGGCCGGTAAAAGCCGGGCCGGAGCTCGCCTCGGAAACGCGGAATGCCGAATATTCCGCGAGACCCTCGTTGATCCAGTCGTCCGGGGTTTCCGCATCGGCGATCATCCACCAGAAATGGGCCATTTCGTGGGCCGCGCCGTGGAAATCCATCTCCTGTCCGAAAGGCCGGCCCCAGAGCGTCAACGCGTATTCTTCCGGAACCACGAAAAAGGGGATGCGGGAATATCCCCAGCCGTTGCGGGGGGAATAAACGAAACGCAGAAAGCCCTTCACGCGCGGAGGACCGTAAAAAGAGGAAAGCCTGTCCATCGCGCTGACCAAACTGTCCTTCTTGGATTCGATGCGGTCGGGCGGCAGTTTGCTGAAAGCCATTTCTATTTGAACGCCCTTCCGTTTCTCTTCCACCAGTTTGAGGCGGGGAGAGGCGAGAAGCACGATATCGAAACCCGGTTTGAGCGAGGTCCACCGGGCGAGGGTTCGTCCTTCGCGCACGCTCCGTTTTTTCAGAACCCCGTTCGAGAGCGATATGAAATCGGATGGCAGATCGGCCTGGAGTTCGAAATCGAAGAGCTTCGCCTTTTGGAACATGGGGTACCATGCCGCGTACAATGCCAGTTCGACCAGTCCCGGATTGATCATGTTGACGCCGTGGACGGTGTCGGGCAACGTCCCCTCGTACTCGATTCTCAGTTCCCCCCGGATGACCGTGTCGAGTTGAACGACGGTTCCCACGGTGTACGGCATGTAGACCGTCGTGTCGCGGCGGTAGGGAACGGTTTGTCCATTCGCGCTCACGCCGAGAATTTTAAACCGATTGTTGAGAAAAAAACGGGAAGAGGGAGGATTCTCGACCGACATCAGGCCTTCAATCCTGTTTCCCGCCGGGTCGATCCAGACCCGAAGCCGGTAAAGGGGAGATGGGCTTTCCTTCGAGCATCCGAAAAGAACGAACATCACGGATACCATCGTGAGCAGCAGAATCCGTCGTGTGAGTGCTTTCAATGCGTTCCCATTCCAATTGTCCGGCGTTTTTTCGGCGTCATTCGGTGTTTCATTTCTGGTCATCAAATCGAATATCATCAAATAGGATTGATCATGCGGGACATGAACATGTCACGGTTTACCGTTCTTGTACCCCAGCAGCCGCGCGGGGAGAAAGAGAACGGCCCTGACCAGCGCGATCAGGGCCTCCATGACGGCCCCGAAGATGCGAAAGGGAATGGACAACAGCCATAAAAAAGGCCACAGAAGAAGGAGCAACAGGGCCAGGGGCCAGCACAGGGCCAGAAGAACGGCCCATAAAAGCAGCGTGACGAGGGTTTTCATTTTCCTTCCTCTTTATCGTTTTTCATGTAATCATCCGTGCGCGAGAAAACGATTCAGACCATGGAGTGTACGCCGATTGGGTCGTCATTGTTGCGTCCGGGGCGAACGCGACCCAATGGAGGAATGATTGCTATTTCGCGGCTGACCGTGTGTCCATATCCTGCATGCCTCCGATGCTTCCGGCGTATCGATGCTTCAGCCTCCGGATGCGTCGAAATGACCACAGAAATGTAATCCTTTTCCCATTTGTTGTCAACCCATTTTTCATGTTGCTTTTTATCCAAAAAAGCGGGAAATTGTCTATCTATTTGTCCCAATAAATCCGAACGCATCCCTTTTTATTCGCAGGAAAAACATGATCGAACCAAAGCTATTTTACCGGGAACTCGATTCCATCCTGGCCCGGATCAACAAGGAAAAATCGGATAAGAATTTCTTTTACTCCATCCTGCTGGGTCTTGAGCAGGAGTTCGGCAAGCGGCTGAACATCGCCAAAAGCCACGTCTACGAGCAGCGGGGGGACGAATTCGTCCTCATCAGCTCGATATGCGGGAAAAAGCAGTCGAAGATATCCGAAAAACTGCCGGCGGAGTCGGAAGTCGTCCAGCTCGTCCTGAAGAACGGCAGCTACGTGTACGACAACCCGAACCACATCAAACAGTTCGGCCTTTCCGTGACGGGTGAGTACCTCGTGCCCGCGGCCATCGACATCACCAGCCCCGACCGGCAGTGGCTTTTCGTGTTCGAGCTCAGGCCGGGGTGGATCAGGGAGGAAATCATCCTCTTCATCAACTCCGTGCGCACGGCCATGAACTACCGCCTGTTTTCGGACATGATGGGGTCCGAGCTGGAGCGTGTGCGGCAGATCCAGCGCAGCCTGTTCCCGCGCTCGGGGCCGTCCGTGCCGGGTTACCAGATAGCGAGCACATCGCAGTCCGCCGAGATAGTCGGAGGCGATCTCTACGATTATTTTCAATTCGAGGAAGACAACTTTCTGGTCTGCCTGGGCGACGCCAGCGGCCACGGGCTGCCGGCCGCGCTTCTGGTGCGCGACGTGGTCGTGGGCCTGCGCATGGGCATTACCAAGGAAATGCGCCTGACTTACATCCTGCAGAAACTCAACCAGATGATACAGCGCACATCCTATTCCACCAATTACGTGACGCTGTTTCTGGGCGAAATCGAAAAAGACGGCCACATGATTTACGTCAACGCCGGGCACCCGCCCCCGTTCGTGGTGTCGGGGGACCGGATCTTCGATCTCGACGTCAACAGCATCCCGCTCGGGCTCATGCCCGACATTCAACTGCACCGGTCCTACATCCGGCTCGAGCCCCATTCCGTGCTGGTGCTCTACACCGACGGCATCGTCGAGCGCCAGAACAGCCCGGAAGACCAGTTCGGCATCGACCGGCTTAAACAAATCGTCGTCGAAAACCAGCAGCTGCCTGCCAAGGACATCGTGAAGATGGTGTTCGACCGCGCGTTCGATTTCGCCAAGCGCAAGGGCTGGGAAGACGACGCGTCTGTGCTCGTCATCAAAAACCTGGGCGTCTGACCTGAATTCGGGCGGAAAAAGCATTTTTATGAATAATCAAGGCTAGCGCCTTCATGCTTCAGATACAAGACCTGACCTTCGGCATCGGTGACAGGGTTCTTCTCAGGAACGTGTCGTGGAATCTCCTCCCGGGCAGGCGGACGGCCCTGATCGGGCCGAACGGAACGGGTAAAACCACTCTGCTCAGAATCATCCACGGTGAAATTCCGGATTATCAGGGACGCATCTTCAAACCGAAAGATTTCCGCATCGGCTACCTGCCTCAGGAACCTTCCGCCGAGGGGGATGGAACGGTGCTCGACGCCGTGCTCGAGGGCCACGCCGAGGCGCTTGAACTGGAACGGAAAATGGAATCGCTGCACCTGAGGCTCGATTCCGACGCCGCCGACCATGACGGCCTGTTGAGGGAGCTCAGCTGGGCTGAAGCCCAGTTCAGCGCCCTGGGAGGATACCACATTGAAATCGAGGCCAAGCGCGTTCTGTCGGGCCTGGGATTCGCCGCGGCGGAGTTCGGCCGTCCCCTCTCCGGTTTCTCGGGCGGCTGGCGCATGCGGGCCTATCTCGCCAGGCTGCTCGTCCAGAAGCCGGACCTGCTCCTGCTCGACGAGCCCACCAACCATCTCGATCTCGAATCGCTCGAATGGCTTGAACAGCACCTGCTGAGATTCACCGGGGGAATGGTGCTGGTCTCGCACGACCGGTTTTTCATCGACAGGCTGGTCCATGAAATCGCCGAGCTGGAACGCGGCCGCCTGGCGCAGTACCCGGGCAATTACCACGCGTACGAGACCGAAAAAGCCGGGCGGATCGAGCTGCTCGAGAAGAAGGCCGGCGAGCAGGAGGCGGAGATCGCGAGGCAGCAGGTTTTCATCGAGCGTTTCCGTTACAAGGCCACCAAAGCGCGCCAGGTGCAGAGCCGGATCAAGGCGCTCGACAAGATGGAACGGGTGGAAAGGCCAGACGCTCCCGCCGCTTCCATCTCGTTCAGACTGTCGGTCGAAAAGCCGAGCTACAAGGATGTCCTGAAAATCGAGAATCTGTCGTTCCGGTACGACGACAGGTGGATTCTCCGCAATATCCGGCTGAATCTGTTCAGGGGCGACCGGGCGGCCCTGGTCGGCCCCAACGGTTCGGGCAAGACCACCCTGACCCGTCTGATCGCCGGCCAGCTGGTCCCGGCCGAAGGCAGGCTGCAAACAGGGCCCCGCACCGTCGTCGGCTACTACGCCCAGCACCAGATCGAGGCGTTGAACCTCGATTCCACCGTGCTCGACGAGGCGCTGTCGACGGCATCCGACGCGCACCGGCCCCGGATCAGGGACGTTCTCGGCCTGTTCCGGTTCAGCGGGGACGACGTGTTCAAGAAAATCAGCGTGCTTTCGGGGGGCGAAAAGGCGCGCGTGTCGCTGGCCAAAATACTGGTTTCACCCGTGAACTTTCTCATCATGGACGAGCCCACCAACCATCTCGACCCCGCCTCGAGGCAGGCGCTCGAGGTTGCGCTTCTGGGCTACGAGGGCACCCTGCTGCTCATTTCGCACGACCGTTATTTTCTCGACAAGCTCGTGCGCCGCGTGGTCGAAATCAGGGGCGGATCGCTCGTCGAAACGGAGGGGAATTATTCCGATTACCTCGCCCGGCGCGAAGAAGCCGGGGCCGAATGCCCGTCCGGATCCGCGAAGCCTGAAGAAAAAAGCGCGGCCAGCGCGGAACGCGACGGAAAGAAGGCCTTCAAGCGCGAAACCGGCAGGCTCAAAAAGGAAATCGAATCGCTCGAAAAGAACATCGAATCGCTTGAAAAGAAGAAGACCGAAATCGAAGCCGCGCTGGCCGCGCCCGAAACATACCGGGACGGGGGCAAGGCCGCTTC
>JBFZEN010000452.1:0-7734 GCA_041306805.1 bacterium | reverse complement strand
CGACGCTCTTCCGATCTGACCAGATTCATCAGGCCTTCGCCGATGTCGACGACCAGAATCCGCTTGGATATGCCCACCTGCGGCGCCGCAAGACCGATGCCGTCTTTCTGGTACATGATGTCTGCCATCTCTTCCATCAACGTCAGGATGGAATCATCAATGCGGTCGACGGACTCGGTTTTTTTCCTGAGTATGGGATCGGGATAGATGACGATTTCAAGCATATTTTCTTCCGCGGTTCGTTCTATGGTATCGTATAACGGCCTGAGCGGATCCGGAGTTCCCGCGCGGGAACCGCCCTTCGTCCCTATGGAGTAAACAACCCGTTTCCGGACGAAGTCCTGCGGCCTGCCGGGACGGGGTTTGAAGATCTATCAGAGACAGTCCGCTTCGCCGCCCGAAATCTTCATGGCGCAAAAATCACCGCACATCGTGCATGTATCGCCGCCGGCCGGGTCATTCTGATCGCGGACCCGGCGCGAGTACGCCGGATCGATGGACAATTCAATTTGACCGTTCCAATCGAGGTTTTTGCGGGCCCTGGACATGGCTTTGTCCCAGTCCAGCGCTCCGGGCAGTCCCTTGGCGATGTCGGCTGCGTGGGCGGCGATGCGCGCGGCAATGACGCCCTGATGGACGTCTTCGGCATCCGGCAGTTTGAGGTGTTCTCCAGGCGTGACATAACACAGGAAATCCGCCCCCGCCTCTCCGGCGACGGCCCCGCCGATGGCCGAAGTGATGTGGTCGTATCCCGGGGCGATGTCGGTGACGAGCGGTCCCAGAACATAAAACGGCGCGCCGCCGCAGAGCTGTTTTTCAAGCTGAATATTGGTCCTGATCTGGTTCAGGGGAACGTGTCCCGGTCCCTCGATCATCACCTGGACGTTCCGTTTCCATGCCCTCTGGGTCAGTTCGCCAAGAATGATCAGTTCTTCGATCTGGGCGCGGTCGGTGGCATCGGAAAGCGAACCGGGCCGGAGACCGTCGCCCAGGCTCAATACCACATCATGGCGGCGGGCGATGTCGAGTATGCGTTCGAAATTCTCGTACAGCGGATTTTCACGGTGGTTGGATGCCATCCATGCGGCCAGAAACGAGCCGCCCCGGCTCACGATATCGGTCAGCCTGCCCTGGCTGCGCAGCCGGGCCAGGCTGGCCTGCGTCACCCCGCAGTGAACGGTGAAAAAATCGACGCCCTGTTCGGCCTGGATTTCAAGGACGCGGAAAAAGTCTTCATCGGTCATTGAAACGAGTCCACCCTTGTTCCGGACGGCGTGCACCACCGCCTCGTAGATGGGAACCGTCCCGATGACGACAGGCACCGATTCCATGAGGGCGCGCCGGATTTGCGTGAGGTCTCCCCCTGTCGACAAGTCCATGATGGTGTCCGCCCCGGCGGAAACGGCCCTCCGCCCCTTTTCGATTTCAGCCTGCAGGTCCGTCCTATTGTTCGAGGTACCCAGGTTCGCGTTGACCTTGGTGCGCAATCCTTTTCCCACGCCCACCGGCTTGGGAATGGAATGGTTCCTGTTCCGCAATACGACGATTTCACCCGATGCAACGCCCGAGCGTACGGCTTCGGGTGTTATGTGTTCCTGAACTGCCACGGCATCCATTTCAGGCGTGATTTTTCCCGAACGGGCCGCTTCCATCTGCGTCATCGGTAAAACTCCCATGTCTTAAGTGATTGTAATATACGAAAAAAGCGGCATAAAAACAAACAGTCCGAATCAAGAAAAAGTTTGCATTTCAACGTGTTCTTCGATAGATTGGATCCATCGCCGTTCAAGGTTGAGGATTGGGCCATGCAAAAAACGGATTTTCGGAACTGGGTGGTGGGTGCAAAAGTCCGTGTGCCCGTGGCGTCGGGCGGCACACGTCCGTACATCAATTTCGACAACGCGGCGTCGACCCCGGCGTTCAAGGTGGTGTTGGAAACGGTTTCGGATTTTTTAAAATGGTACAGCAATGTGCACCGGGGATGCGGGTATAAATCGAAGCTGTCCTCATGGGCGTTCGAGCAGTCGCGCAGCCGCATATACGGTTTTGTGAAGGCGTCGCCGGATGATAAAATCGTCCTGTTCACGCGCAACACCACCGAATCCATCAACCACCTGGCTTCCCGCTTTCCATTCGCCGAAAACGCCGTCGTCCTCACCACGGTGATGGAACACCATTCCAATGAACTGCCCTGGCGCAAGGCGGCGCGCGTCGTGCATGTGTCCGTTTTACCCGACGGACGGATCGATGAGGACGACTTGCAGGCCAGGCTCAGGGAACACAGGGGGCGCATCGCCTTGCTGGCCGTCACCGGCGCATCCAACGTCACGGGATACATCAATCCCGTCCATCGTTACGCGGCCTGGGCGCACGAGGCCGGAGCCAAGATTTTCGTCGATGCCGCCCAGCTCGCGCCGCACCGCCCCATCGACATGAAGGACAGCGGCAATGCGGAACATCTGGATTACCTCGCTTTTTCTGCCCATAAAATGTATGCGCCTTTCGGCATCGGTGTTCTGGTGGGTGAACGGAATGTGTTTGAGCAGGGCGATCCCGCCATGGTCGGCGGCGGGACCGTGGATATCGTCACCCTTGAAAACGCCTATTGGACCGACCTGCCCGACAAGGAAGAGGCAGGTACCCCCGACATCGTCGGCGCCGTGGCCCTCGGTGCCGTCCTGAAAGCCTATGGCGAAATCGGATGGCCCGCATTGATCGAGCACGAAACCCGCCTCACGGCCCATGCCCTTGAAAAATTACGGCACCTTCCCGGTGTCGCTCTCTTCGGAGACGCGGATCCTTCCAATGCGCGAAACCGGCTGGGTTCGATTCCGTTCAATGTCGGCGGATACCCCCATGCTTTCATCGCGGCTGTTTTAAGCCATGAGTGGGCCATCGGGACACGGAGCGGCTGTTTCTGCGCCCATCCCTACGTCAAGTGCCTTCTCAATGTGAACGGGAAAGAGGCAAAAGCAATGGAGGAGCGGATTTTAAAACGGGACCGGTCCGCCATACCGGGTCTGGTGAGGGCGAGTTTCGGCATCTACAATACGGAGGGTGAAATCGACGTGCTCGCCGAGGCGCTGGGTGCCGTCGCGGAGGGCAGGTTCATGGACGGATACATTCTCGACAGGGAGCGCGGCGAATACGCGAGAAATAATTTTCCGGAAGGATTTGATAAAATATTGAAGCTGTGACCGCGAATCCGGTGCGTCCCGCCGCCGGTTTACCTATCCCATTTCCCGATCGCCTCATCCCCGAATTTTTCCTTCAGGCTGTCCACCGCCCGGGTCGCCTTTTGTCTTTTTTCTTCCCCGGTCGTCGGAAACAGGTCGGCCTGTCCTTCCCCCCGGCCGGACAGCCGGGCCACGCCCACACCGAGCAGGCGTATTTTTTGTCCCTTCAAATGACAGGAGCTGAAAAGCGCGCACGCTTCGCGGTACACGATCTCGCTCAGGAAAAACGGCCCGGCCAACGTCACGCGTCTCACCTGGGTCGAAAAATCATGAACGCGGACTTTCAAAAAAACGGTCCTGGCCGAGAGGCCGCTTCGGCGAAGCCGGTAGCCGACTTTTTCGGACAGCGAAAGGATGGTTCTATTCAGCAATTCCCCGTCGTCCTGATCTTCGTCGAACGTGGTTTCATTGCTGATCGATTTGGCCTCGCGCTCGGGAACGACGGGATCATCGTCCATTCCGGAGGCGTATTCCCGCAAGGCGCGGCCGTTTTTCCCGAAAATGCGGTTTAGGGCGCCTTCAGGGGTCCGCGCCAGGTCGCCGATCGTATGGATGCCCAGCCGCTGCAGCGCGGTATCGGTCTTCGGGCCCACGCCCCACAGCTTGGAGACCCGGAGCGGCGCTAAAAAATTCACGGCCTCGTTTGGGCGGACCAGCACGAAACCGTCCGGTTTGTTCAGGTCCGAGGCGATTTTGGCGACCATTTTATTCGGACCGATGCCCACCGATGCGGTCAGATTTTCCTTTTCAACGATGCGCGACTTGATGCGCCGTCCGATCTGCTCCGGACTGCCGAATAGTCTCTGCGTGCCCGTGACATCCAGAAAGGCCTCGTCGAGGCTGACCGGTTCCACCAGGGGTGTGAACTCCCGGAAAACGGACATGATGGATTCGCTGACTTCCTCGTAGCGTTCGTAGCGGCCCCGCAGAAAAACTGCCGTGGGACAGAGGCGATAGGCCTTCGAAATCGGCTGGGCCGAATGGATTCCGTACCGGCGCGCTTCATAGGATGCCGCAGCCGCCACACCCCGACCCTTCCCGCCCCTGGGATCGGCGCCCACGATGACAGGTCTTCCTCTGTATTCGGGAAAATCCCTCTGTTCCACGGACGTAAAAAATGCGTCCATGTCGACGTGAATGATGATGCGGTCGTTCGTCAGACTCATCTTTTATAATGCGGTTTCCGCATTTTACATTCTGAGTTCACTGTTAATAGAAGAGAATGGTTCTGGGTTCTGAGAACCGAGTGCCGAGTACCCGGTACCGAATACCATTCACCCATACCCGATTACCTTTTTCCATTTTTCCAATTAAAATAGTCTTCCATCACCTTTTTATGGTCAAAGGCCAATCGTTCAGGCAGATTGTCCTTGGAAAAAAGCCCGGCGTTCTTGGCGTCGTCACCGGCTTTGGGTTCACCGTTCGCCCTGCCGATAAAAACCGTCGTAATGGTATGCGAGCGCGGATCGCGGCCGGGATCCGAGTACACGCCGAGCAGGTGGACGAGTTCCACGTCGAGCGACGTCTCCTCCCTGGCTTCTCTGACGGCGGCCTGTTCGACGGTCTCGCCGTAATCCACGAATCCGCCGGGAATGGCCCAGCCCTGCGGATTATTTTTACGCTCGATCAATACGAACCTGTCGCCTATTTCAATAATGGTATCGGCCGTCGGGGCCGGATTTGTAAATTTCTCTATTGTCTCACCGCACCTTGGACAGGTGAGGTTTTTTTTAACGGGCATTTGGACTCCTTGAAAAGGGGTCTGGGTATTTTAAATCTGACTTCTGAGATCGTAAATCTGAAATCTGGCATAGGAATCATAAAATGCAAATCAAAATAAGAATTGATCTCGGAAGTCAGATCAACAATGTCAGATCTCAGATAGGACCATCTTTCTGCCGACTGCCCACTTTCTTTCCCAATCCCCGAAACCCCAATCCCGTTTTCTCTTCCCGAATCCCGGTTCCCGATGCCCGCCTTTTCATCCGAGCCCGGAACTCATTTGTGGTACTTTTCTCCGTGCAGAATGGTGAACGCCCTGTAAAGCTGTTCCAGCAGAACGAGTTTGGCCATTTCATGTGCCAGAGTCATCTTCGACAGCGATAGAACCGCATCAGCCCTCTGCATGACCGTGGAATCAAGGCCCAGGGGTCCGCCGATGACGAATACGACCTGTTCTACGGCGCGATTCCGCCATTCCGCAATCCTCACGGCCAGGTCTTCGGAAGACCATGGTTTGCCAAGCCTGTCCATCGCGATCACTCGCGTTTTCTTCCCCATGCATGCGATCAGCCGTTCGCCTTCTTTGACCGTGACGGTTGCATCGGGTTTGTTCGCCGTCATTTTTTCAGGCGGAACCGAAACCGTTTCCACTTTGCAATACCGCTTGAGGCGCTTCAAATAGTCGTTTTCGCCCTCGCGGAAGTACGAGGTCTTGGTTTCGCCGACGGTGAGGATGCGGAGGATCATAAAAAGACCTTGTGAAAAGCGCGTGAATTGATTATTTTGGCACCATCCAATATAGGGAAAGAAATCAGGAAATCAAGATGAAAAAGGTCGCGTTTCAGGGTGAACCAGGCGCCTTCAGCGAAGACGCCATGATCCGTTTCTTCGGAGCGAAGCCGGTCGCGGTTCCGTGCAAAACATTCAGGGACGTGTTCGAATCCGTCTCGGCGGGAGCGAGCGGTTGCGGCGTGATTCCCGTCGAAAATTCGCAAACCGGCAGCATACACCAGAACGTCGACCTGCTTCTCGAATTCGACCTCCGCGTGGCCGGCGAGATCGTCCTGCGCATCCACCATTGCCTTTTGGCCGCGAAGGGCGTCCGGCGTCGCGATCTGCGGAAAATCGTTTCCCACCCGCAGGCGCTCGAACAATGTTCTCATTTCCTGGGCACGCTCAGCCATGTGGAAATCGTGCCCATGTACGACACGGCCGGATCGGCGCGTTTCGTGGCTGAAAACCGTTTGAAGGATACCGCCGCCGTGGCAAGCCTGCGCGCGGGAAACGACTACGGCCTGCACGCCCTGGAAAAGAACATTGAAAACCATGAACTCAACTTCACGCGTTTTCTCTTCATCTCCAGAAAAACCGTTGCCCCGCCCGCCGGGGGAAAAACGTCGGTGGTTTTCAGCACCAAGGACATTCCCGGCGCCCTGTTCAAATCGCTGAGCGTGTTCGCCCTTCGCGACATCAACCTTTTTAAAATTGAATCACGGCCCCTGAGAAAGGGTCCGTTCAAGTATTGGTTCTACCTCGATTTTGAGGGAAGCATGCGTGAGGAACGATGCCAGAAGGCCATCGGCCATCTGCAGGAAATCACCACGTTCATGAAAATTCTCGGATCGTATCCGAGGGGAAAGAGCGTCGAATGACGGCGCATCTTTCCTTTTCCATCGTGGACGTCTTCGCCGAGGAACCGTACGCGGGAAATCAGCTCGCCGTGGTCAGGCCGGCGGCCGGCCTGTCCGCCGGAACCATGCAGCGCATCGCGGCGGAATTTCATTTTTCGGAAACCGCCTTCATCCTTTCGGATACGCCCAGGGACGGAGGTTACGAGGTGCGCATTTTCACGCCCGCCGCCGAAGTCCCGTTCGCCGGCCATCCCACATTGGGAACGGCTCATGTCCTGCGCACCGAAGTGATGCGTGAGCCCACCGCAAAAGTCATACTCCATCTGCCGGTCGGACCGATACCGGTCGAGGCGGACGCCGTCATGCACGGCGTCCACTGGATGAAACAAAATCCTCCCGAATTCGGATCGGTTTTTCCGCCCGAAACGCCGGCCCGGGTGCTGAACCTCGCTGCGGACGACATCGACGGCCGTTTCCCCGTGGAAGAGGTCTCCACGGGCCTGCCGCATGTCATCGTGCCCCTCAAAACACTGGACGCGCTGAAGCGGTGCAAGATCGACAGGGAACTCTATTTCAAGTGGATACGCGACGCATGGGCCAAACCCGTCCTCGTTTTCTGCCCGCAGGCGCACGGCCCCGGAAACCACGTCAGCGTGAGGATGTTCGCGGACTGCTTCGGAATTCCCGAGGACCCGGCCACGGGAAGCGGAAACGGCTGTCTGGCCGCCTACCTGGCCAGGCACCGGTATTTGGGAAATGCTTGCATCGACATCCAAACCGAACAGGGCTACGAAATCGGAAGGCCTTCGCTGCTGTACCTGCGTTCGGAGGAGAAGGGGGATAAATTCGAGGTGTTCGTGGGGGGGCGATCCGTCACCGTGGCAAGGGGAAAACTGGATTAGCCGGAAACGGCATGGATCTCGTTCAACGGCTTTGTGTTACAGGATCTGAAGAATCTCTCTCAATCCGCGCAGTATTTCCGCCGCCAATTCCTTATCGATCATTCCGCGGGACGATTCCTTCTCGGCCGGCCATGACGGTTCTGTCTCGCCGGTTTCCCTGTTTTTCCGGCCGGACAGGGCTTCACGGATGCTGTCGTTCGACTGCCCTCCGTCCTTGCATTTCTTGATGTTCAAAACCGTTTC